>DASZXM010000336.1:0-4616 GCA_035546415.1 Pseudonocardiaceae bacterium | reverse complement strand
CTTGTTCAGCGCGTCCTGCGCGGCGTCGCGGGCGCTCTCGTAGTCGATCGCGGCCTGGATCTGCGGTTCGGCGAAGATCCGCGCGAACACGAACGCGAGCAGCCCGGCGACCGCGCCCGCGAGCACGCCGCGCAGGATGATCTTCTTCTCCATGTTCGGTTGTCCTCCTGCACAGGTTCAGTGGCAGGGGAAGCCCAGGAAGTGCCGCGCGTCGTGCACGAACTCGTGCACGACCATGCTGTTGCCGAACACCGACGTGGCGCCCTCGTCGATGCCGATGAAGTAGTACAGCGCCAGTGCCACCAGCACCGCGCCGGCCAGCCAGTAGACGGCCTTGGAGACCGGGATGACCACCGGTGTGGCCTTGGCAGCGGGGAGCGTCGTCATGAGTGCCTCCTCCTGGGATCGTGCGTCCCGTTGATCTGGGGCCGGTGATGGCGACGTATCTGACTCGCCCGCTCGGGGCTCACAGTGGCGCGACCGTGCTGGATTCCCACCAGCTTCCGCTGCCATCACTCCGCGTCAGACGGTACGGACCACACGCCCGGCCGTCAAGCCGACGACCAGGCAGTGTGTGGTCCGAGTGAGCGAGAACTCCTCACCGTCCGCCGAGCAGTGCCGGCAGTGTGCGGTGTCCGTTGGACAGGAACGAGTGCATCGGCGTGATGTCGCCGGCCGGCACCGCGAGCGCCAGGTCGGGGAACCGGTCGAACAGCGCCGGCAACGCGATCCGCGCCTCCAGGCGGGCCAGTGGGGCGCCCAGACAGTGGTGCACACCGTGACCGAAGGACAGGTGGTGCTTGGACTCCCGGGTGATGTCGAAGTCGGCCGCCGTGGGTCCGTAACGCTCCGGGTCCTGGCCGGCCGCCGCGTACGCCGCCAGGATCGCGTCACCCTTGTGGATCGTCACGCCTGCCACGTCGATGTCGTCCACCGCGTACCGCAGCGGCAGGTACGCCACCGGCGCCTGCCAGCGCAGCGCCTCCTCGACCACGTCGTTCCAGGACCGTTCGCCACCGCGCACCAGCGCCAGTTGCCCGGGGTGGGTGAGCAGCGCCGTGATCGCCTGGTCCAGCAGGTTGACGGTGGTCTCGTGGCCCGCGGTGAGCATCAGGATGAGCGTGTCGACCAGTTCGGCCTCGCTCAGCCGGCCGTCGTCGTCGTTGTGGACGGCGATCAGCGCGCTGGTCAGATCGTCGCCCGGCGCCTGGCGTTTCGTCGCGACCAGGCCGGCCATCAGCTCGTACATCGCGACACCGTTGGCCTGCGCCTGTTCCGGCGTGACCGTCGTGTCGAACACCGTGTCCACGACCGTGCGCAGCCGGGGCCGGTCACCGTCGGGCACCCCGAACAGTTGGCAGATCACGTCGACCGGCAGTGGGTAGGCGTAGCCTGCGCGCAGATCGACGGGTTCGGCGCCGGTCCCGAGACCGTCCAGCAGACGGACGGTGATCGCCTCGATGGCCGGGCGCAGTGCCTCGGTGCGCCGCGCGGTGAACGCCGCCGACACCAGCGAGCGCAGCCTGCGGTGCTCGGTGCCGTACGCGGTGAACATGTTGCGCACCGACACCCAGATGCGCAGCGGCCAGTCCTCGGCGATCTCGTCGTTCATCCACTGTGGCCAGTGCTGCACGGGATCCTTGGACACCCTGGGGTCACCCAGCAGCCCGCGCAGCGCGTCGTAGCCGGCGACCGCCCACGCCCGGACCCCGCCGGGTAACTCCACCTGCGTGACCGGCCCCGCCGCGCGGAGCGCCGCGCCCTCGCCCTGGATGTCCGTGCCGTCCACGTCGAGCACGTAAGGACCGTCAGACAAGGGGTTCACCGCCGTCCACGGCCAGTGACACACCGGTGAGGAACGTGTTGGTCAACGCGAACAGCACGGCCTCGGCGATGTCGTCGGCCGTGCCGATACGGCGGGCCGGGTTGGTCGCCGAGCGCTGCTCGAACAGTGCTGCCTTCTGCTGCTCGCCGAGCGCGTCGTAGGCGCCCGTGTCGATGGTGCCGGGTGACACGGCGTTGACCCGGATCGGCGCGAGTTCCACGGCCAGCGAGCGGGTGACGACGTCGACGGCGCCGTTGGTGGCGGCCACGGCGAGCATCCCGATGGCCGGCTTGCGCGACGACGAACCGGAGAACAGCACGAACGACCCGTCCGCCGGCATGCGCGGCGCGAAATGCTTGGCGAGCAGGATCGGGCCGAGCACCTTGGTGTCGAACGACAGCAGCATCGTGTCGTGCGTGAGGTCGCCCACGGTGCCCCGGGCGCGCGCGGACGCGGTGGACACGACGTGGTCGACGTGGCCGACCCGCTCGGCCAGCGCGACGACACTCGACTCGTCGGTCAGGTCGACGGTCTCGGCGGCGATGCCGGGGTCGTCGTAGGACTTGGCGAGCCTGTCGGGCTCCCGGCCGGCCACGACCACCGACGCACCCGCGGCGCGCACGGCCAGTGTGACGGCGCGGGCGATGCCACTCTCCCGGCCGACGACGAGGACGCGGCGGTCCTCCAATGATGCGGACATGACGTCCCTCCCTGCCGTTCGTTCACGGCTGAGCCTAAGTCGGAACGACAGCGGGAGCCGGGTGACGACCGATGCGACTTTTCTGCTGTCGAGACAGAAAAACCGCATGTGTGCGACGCGGACCGTGGTGGAGACGCTCCGGATCGGCAGGCCGCCGCACCGTGTCGACCGCGGGCGCCCACCCTCGTCGCCGTTGACCTGCGGGAACGTGCCGATGGCAAGGATCGCGGCAAGGGCGGTCGATCACCATGGCCGTCATCGTTCGCGAGCAGGGGGAAGGTTCCATGTCCGGCGGATTCACCGTGTTCTACCAGGGGCTCATGACGGCGTCCGACGCGTTCGCGCAGCAGGCGACCACCTACGAGAGCCTGATGCCCGACGACGGCTTCGGCTGTCCGCGCGGCGGCGACGACGAGATCGACCGGATCATGAACCTGCTGGTCATCGGGTTGGGCAACACGCACAGCGTGATCGCCAACGTGATGGAACAGCACGGTTGGAAGCTGAGCGAGGCCCACGAGAACTACGACAACAACGAGCACGACATCGTCGCCGGTATCCTGAAGATCGCCTACCAGGACGGCCACCCGCTGATCGGCGACCCGCACAGCGGCACCGGCGGAGGCACGTTCGTCCCCGTGCCGAAGGGGAAGCAGAGCGGCAGGACCTTCACCCCGGCGCCCGTGTCGGTGCCCAGCAGCGTGGCGGACACCCCGCCGTCGTGGAACGACCTGAAGTACAACTACTTCCAGACGCTCGGCCTCGGGTACACGGGCGCGCCGCTGTCCGACCCGTGGATCGGCGGCGACCTGCGCGGGATGTGGGATCTGGCCGAGAAGCTGCGCACCTTCGCCTACCAGAGCGGGCACGGCGAGCCGAGCGGCGGATCGATCGCGTTCGACCCGGGGACCGTGATCGACGACCTGAACAAGGCGGTCCACGACCTCATCGCCGAGTCCGGTGAGCCGTGGAACGGCCCGGCGGCGCAGAACTTCAGCCGCGCTTACTCCCAGGATGCCGCGCGTGCCACGGTCGTGAGCAACGCCGCGTGGACGGCCGCGGACACGATCACCGGCCTGGTGTGGGAATTGTTCGAATGGCAGACCGAACTGGAGGTGCTGGCCGAGCCGATCGCCGACCACGGCTACCGGATCGCGTTCGACCCGGACGACTCCGACCGGTTCCAGGCCGCGGCCACGGCGTCGGCGCAGCCGGGATGGGACTGGCGGCCGACCCGCGACGCACTGCGCGACCAGTACGACAAGTACGTGCCGCTGGCGCGGCAGGCCAGGGCGGACGCGGCCCGCCAACTCAACCAGCAGTACGAGGTCGTCGTCGGAATCCTGCAGAAGTACCAGCAGGAGAACGACGGCCGCCAGCCCTACCCGAACCTGAACGACGACCAGAACGCCGCACTCAAGAACGACATCAACAGCCTGAACGCGCTGCAGAACTCCGACGACTACAAGAAAGCCGGGTCCAGCCTGCACCTGGACTGGGTGTCGGCGGGCAAGACGGCGCTGCAGGTGGCCGCCGACCACGGCAAGTGGGCCGACGTCGCCGGCCCGATCGTGTCGATCATCCTGGCCCTGATCAGCGCCTGACCCGATCCCGCGCGACAGCCCTGCATCTGGTGTGGACGGTCACGTTCTGGATCAACAGGGTCAGGCCGAGCATCACCAGGACGCTGTCGCTGGTGACCAGGGTTGTCGCACCGTGGCGGGACCCGAATACCCCCAACACGATGCGCAGGACGATCGACAGGACCCATAACAGCACTGTGACCGGCCCGTATCGGTACCAGGTCGTGCCGTTCTTGGGATAGATCCGCACCGTGAAACCCCGTGCCAGGCCGATGGCGATCGACAGGGCCACATCCACGACCAGGACCACGTAGTCGATGCCGTGGAGGTGGACGGGTCCGAGTTGCGGGTCGGCGAACAGGGGGATGGCTTCGCCCACGCCCAGGATCATCGGGAGCAGCGGGGTGGTGATCAGCTTGCGTGGTCGTAGCTGCTGTCCCCGAACCCGCTTGACCAAGATCACCGACAGGATCACCAGGGTGACGACGACGGTGGGGATGGCCGCGGC
>DASZXM010000335.1:0-1804 GCA_035546415.1 Pseudonocardiaceae bacterium | reverse complement strand
CGGCTGCACGGCGAGCCGGCCGGCAGGCCGAACCTGGACGCCGCTCGGCAGGCGTTGGCCAACGAGTTGGACCGGCCGCTACCGGTGCGCGGTCACCGGCGCTGGGGCCGGTGGGCATCCGCGGCGGCCGTGGTGGGCGCGCTGGTCGCCGGTGGCCTGGTGGCGGAGAACCTGGTCGGCGGCAACCAGCCGACCGCGTCCGCGGCCGCCCTGACGCTGCGGCAGGCGGCGACGGCGGCCATCCAGGAGCGCGACCCGGTGCTCAAGCCCGGCCAGTACCTCTACATCCACTCCGACGCGATCGCCGAGAGCATGATCGACAACGGTGAGGCGCCGCTGCTGGACTACCTGCGGTCGGACGTGTCCGAGATGTGGGTGCCGGCCGACCGGAAGGCGGACTGGCGGATGCGCATCGTCCGGAGCGGCCCACTGCGCTGGATCTCCGGCTCGGCCGCCCAGGCGCGGGCCGAGGGCGTGGACGTGAGCCCGCCCGCACCGACCGACATCACCGCGGCCTGCGGCGCGTTCTACGGCAACGGCGGCGCCAAGCCGGCCTGTGTCGACGCGGGCCCGGGTAGCTGGCAGGAACCGACGCCGGCCTGGGTGGCCGCGCTGCCGACCGATCCGGCGCGGCTGCTGGCGAAGATCCGCGCGGACATGCCGAAGAAGCTCGGCGACGCGGAAGTCCTCACGTACGTGGCGGACGCCCTGCGGGCCGGCCAGATCCCGGCGAAGACGCGCGCGACGATGTACCAGGCGCTCGCCCTGCTGCCCGACCTGAAGGTGACCGAGCAGGTGGCGAACCTGGACGGCCGCAAGGGTGTCGCCATGGGCGTGGTGAACCCGGCGTCGCCGGTGCGGCAGGAGATCATCGTCGACCCGAAAACCGGTCAGTTCATCGGTGAGCGGTCGGTGACGCAACGGAAGTTCGACGGCTTCCCATCCGGCGCGGTCGCCGCGTCCGACGCGATCACCACGAAGGTGGTCGACGGGATCGGCGAGCGCTAGGAGAACAGCTCACCGAGCGCCGCGCCCAGATCGGGCACCACGACGGCCTTGACGTTCTCCGGCAGCCGGCCGGAGTCCGGGGGTACCAAGGCCTTCGTGAAGCCCAGACGCGCGGCCTCGGTGAGCCTGCGGCCCACGTTGGGCACCCGGCGCACCTCACCGGCCAGCCCGACCTCGCCGAGCACCACCAGTCCCTGCGGGATGGGCGCGTCGGTGTGCGCCGACGCGACGGCGAGCGCGAGCGCCAGGTCGGCGGCCGGTTCGATGACACGCATCCCGCCGACCGTCGCCGCGTACACGTCCTGTTCGCCCAGCCGCACCCGGCCACGCTTCTCCAGCACGGCCAGCGCCATCGCCACACGCGCCGCGTCCAGGCCGCTGACCGCCCGCCGGGGCGCCGGCAGGTAGGACTTGGACACCAGCGCCTGCACCTCGGACAGCAGCGGCCGCTTGCCCTCCATGACGACCGTGACGGCCGTGCCCGCGACTTCGGCGTCACGCCGGTTGAGGAACAGGCCGCTCGGGTCGGGCACGCCGACGATGCCGTCCTCGCGCAGTTCGAAACAGCCCACCTCGTCGGCCGGGCCGAAGCGGTTCTTGACACCGCGTACCAGCCGCAGCGTGGAGTGCCGGTCGCCCTCGAAGTGCAGGACGACGTCGACCAGGTGCTCCAGCAGCCGGGGACCGGCGACGGCGCCGTCCTTCGTGACGTGCCCGACGAGCACCACCGGCAGGTCGCGCTCCTTGGCCAGGGCGACCAGCGCGGCGGCCATCGCCCGCACCTGCGTGACACCAC
>DASZXM010000334.1:0-2987 GCA_035546415.1 Pseudonocardiaceae bacterium | reverse complement strand
CCTCGGCACCGCACTCCGCGCCACCGGCCTGCCCACGATCCGGCTGCGCGAGCTGTACCGCCACCCCACGATCAGGGCGACGGTGGCGGCACTGACGACCTGACCCGCCTGGCGCGTGACGGTGGTCATCGCCGGCCGGGCAGGTCTGGTGGGATGGCGGCGTGTGTAGGCAGTGCGTTTGACCACCGCGGAATTCCGCGTCAGCCCGCCGGCGATTCGACAATCGTGAGGTTGGCGTGTGTGGCGGAGCGCCTAGGGTGTCCACAAGCGGTGGCACCCGGAAGGAGCTGCTGATGGTGGACGCTGTCGCATTGGACGACGTGCTGGCCGAGGTCGCCCGGCGGCGGGTCGAGTTTCGCGAGCGGCGTTACGTGCCCGAGGATTTCATCGCGCGCTTGAAACAGATCGGGCTCTATCGCGCCACCACGCCGGCGAAGTTCGGCGGCGAACCGCTGCCGCCTGCGGAGTTCCTGGAGCTGATCGAGCGGATCTCCGCCGTCGACGGGTCAACCGGGTGGGTGGCCAGCTTCGCCTCCGCCGGGGTCTACCTGGCCGCGCTGCCCGTGGAGACACAGACCCAGCTGTACGCGAACGGCACGGACCTCTCCTTCACCGGTGGCCTGTTCCCCGTCCAGCCGGCCCGGTCGACCGACCGCGGGTTCCTCGTGAACGGCCGGTGGAAGTTCGCCAGCGGCTGCATGGGCGCGGACTATCTCGCCGTCGGCATCAGCACCGACGCCGCCGTCGCGGGCAAGCCGCGTACCGCCGTGCTGCGCCCGGAACAGGTCGAGATCGTGCGGGAGTGGGACGTCGTCGGCATGCGTGGCACGGGTTCGTTCGACCTCGTCGTCCGGGACGTCGAGGTGCCGCGCGAGTGGACGTTCATCCGGGGCGGCAGGCCCACCGTCGACGAACCGCTCTACCGCTATCCGCTCATGGCGTACGCGTCCCAGGTGCTCGCCGTCGTCGGCGCCGGTGTCGCCCGCGCGGCGCTGGACCACGCCGAGCGGGCCGGGGCCGGGTACGCCGGTGTCACCGGCGCCCCGAAGCTGGCCGATCGGGCCTATTACCGTGCTGGGGTCGCCGCCGCCGAGGCCGAGCTGCGCTCGGCGCGGGCGTGGTTCTACGACCTGAGCCGGGAGGCGTGGGAGACCGTCGTCGCGGCGGAGGAGGTCACCGATCACCAGCATGCCCAGCTGCGGTTGGCGTCGGCGCATCTGGCCAAGACGTCCTCCGACGTCGTCACCCGGTTGGTGGAGATCTCCGGTACCGCGCCCATCCACACCGACCACCCGCTGCAACTGCTGCTGGGCGACGCTCTGGTCCCCAAACAGCACGCGTTCCTCGGCCCGGCGATGTACGTCGCGGCGGGCGCGGTCCTGATGGGACTGCCGCCCACCACTCCGGGTTTCCGCTGAACCGGCCCACGACAGGGAGAGGGGCCGGGGCACTCCGGATCGATCGGGAACTGTCCTGCACACACCGCACGGCCTGTCCGATTGTGACACGGTGCCGGCGGTGTACTGTGATCTGCGCTGGAAGGGTGGCTCAGGGAGGAGCTCGCGTTGCAGGTCGTTGGCCGGAGACGTCGCTGCGGGTGACGTTCAGCACGAAGGTGCCGCCGTTGGCGAGCGCGAGCACGGTGAGCAGTGGCTGGTCGCCGCTGTCGCCTGCGACCGTCTCGCTGCCGACCGGCCGCCCTTGGCCTGCCGGCGCCCAGGACCATCCCGATGCGGTCCGGTGAGGCTGGCGCCCCAGTGCTGTGATCAGGTCGAGTTGCGCCTGACAGTCATCGGTGCCATATTCCTAACAGCTCTCGTGACCATCTCCCCAGGAAAGGGGTGACGTCGGTTGAGTGTTACCTTTGCTACCACTACGTTCGCTCCGGTCGTCCTCGGCTTTTTCGGCTTGGGCACCGGCTATCTGATCTACGGACCGCAGGAACTCTTCGGTTTTCCGGCACGAGATCCGTCGGTCGACCGCGCCACCGGTATCTGGGGCATTTGGTTGCCCGGGTTCTGCCAGTTCGTGACGGGTATCTACCTGTTCGGTGCGCTCACCTGGTTCGAGTCGCTGAAGAATCCCGTCCTCTATACCGCAGCCCTTGCGTTCACGGCCTACGGTATTCACTGGTTCGCCCTCGGCTGGAACCGCTATCAGCGCAACGACGTGCGACCGACCGGATTCATGGCGATCGCATTCATTGTTATTTCCGTGCTCGGTGCCGTCGTGTTCTTCTCAGCGGGCGGATGGCCCGTGGGCATCTTGTTCTGTGGGCTGACGGCCATTTATGTCTCTGAACTCTTGGCCAGCTTCCGGATCGGTGCCCGCGAGGGGAGCACGGTCGGTGAGGGCGGCGCGCAGGCGCCCGGCGGTTTCAACCCGGGAGAACGGGCGCTGGGCCTGTTCCACATCCTCACCGGACTGTGGCTGCTCTACCTCACCTTCGCCACCACGCTGGACATCTCGCTGCACTACACGCTGCCCGGCGGCTGACGACCGGCCTCCTTCTCGTCGGCAGGGACGGCAGCGGTACGACTACGCTGTCGTCCCTGTTCGTCCGCCATCTCGTCGAACCGGCGGACCTGGACGCCCTGGCTGCCGTGCGGTCCGCTGTGGACGTGACCAGCGCGACCGGGTGGCCTACGACCGCCTGCGCGTTCCGCAACACTTCGGCGATCTCGACGGACAGCGTGGCGTCGCCGAAGACCCCGCACCCGGCCGGGAACATCAACCCAAGTGGCCACAGGTCGGTGGCGCCGTCCGCGCCCGGTGACCGCGGCGACCACACCAGCACCGTGCCGAAGATCAGGTCCCGGCACCGGCGACACGCGGTACGGGGTCCGGGATCGGCCGGGCACGCCGTGCTCTCGCCTGCCAGATGTGGTCCATGGGCCAGCCCGCGCAACGCACCGCCGACGTCATCCGGGCGGTCATTGACATCGCCCGCCACCTGCATCCGGAAGCCGATCTCTATGAACTCGCCG
>DASZXM010000333.1:0-10382 GCA_035546415.1 Pseudonocardiaceae bacterium | reverse complement strand
AGGTTGCAGAACCCGTCCTCGTAGGTGCCGGTGCACCCGGGCTGGGTGCAGTGCCCACCGGGCACGGCGTGGGGCGCCGCCGCGACGGGGGCGCTGCTCACGGCGGCGGCCGCCCCGACGGCGGCCGCGACCGGCTGGGCGCCGGCTTGGTCGAGGTGCCGCCGGTGCCCTACCGCGACCCGGCCGAGGCCGTGCTGGCCAACCCGGAGGTGGCCGAGCGGAAACGGTTCTGCAGCAAGTGCGGCAACCCGGTGGGCCGCGGCCGGGACGGCAGGCCGGGCCGCACGGAGGGCTTCTGCCGGGAGTGCGGCACGGCGTACTCGTTCACGCCCAAGCTGGTGGCGGGCGACCTGGTCGGCGGGCAGTACGAGGTGCTCGGCTGCATCGCGCACGGCGGTCTGGGCTGGATCTATCTGGCGAAGGACCGCAACGTCAACGACCGGTGGGTGGTGCTCAAGGGCCTGCTGGACACCGGTGACGCGGAGGCGATGGAGGCGGCGATCGCGGAGCGCCGGTTCCTGGCCGAGGTGGAGCACCCGAACATCGTCCGGATCTACAACTTCGTCGACCACCCCGACCCGAAGACCGGCACGATGGTCGGCTACATCGTGATGGAGTACGTCGGCGGCAAGTCGCTGAAGGAGTTGCGCTCGGTGCGCGGCGCCGACGGCCACCTCACGCCGCTGCCGCTGGACCAGGCCATCGCCTACGCGCTGGAAGTGCTGCCGGCGCTGGGTTACCTGCACGGCATGGGCCTGCTCTACTGCGACTTCAAGCCGGACAACGTGATCCAGAGCGAGGAGCAGATCCGGTTGATCGACATGGGCGCGGTGCGCCGCGCCGACGACTTCGAGAGCGCCAGCTACAAGACCGACGGCTACTGCGCTCCCGAGGTCACCACGGACGGCCCGTCGATCAGCTCCGACCTGTACACCGTGGCGCGGTCGCTGGCGGTGCTGACGTTCAACTTCGACTACGTCGGCAAGTTCGCCGAGACCCTGCCCGACGCCACGGATGTGCCGGTGCTGGCGGAGAACCCGTCGTACTACCGCTTCCTGGCCCGCGCCACCGACCCGAACCCGGACGCCCGCTTCGAGTCCGCGGCCGACATGGTCGACCAGCTGACCGGGGTGCTGCGCGAGGTCATGTCGCAGCGGGACGGCGAACAGCGGCAGGCGCTGTCCACGCTGTTCAGCCCGGAACGCGCCGTGTTCGGCGCCGACCCGGACCGCTTCCCCGCGCCGCCGGCGCCGGCCGGGGTGGTGGCGGCGCTGCCGGTGCCGCAGGTCGACGCGACCGACCCGGCGGCCGGCCTGCTGGCCACGTCGGCGGCCACCGAGCCGGCCGCGGTGATCGCGAGCCTGTCGCAGGCGAAGGTCGACACCATCGAGGTGCGGCTGCGCATCGCCAGGGCCCGGATCGAGCTGGGCGACCGCGCAGGCGTCGACCGGGATCTGAAGTCGTTGGCACAGACCGATCCCGGTGACTGGCGGGTCACCTGGTACACCGGTCTGGCCGCGCTGGTGGCCGGCGACGCCGCCGAGGCGCGGCGCTGCTTCGACCTGGTGTACCGCTGGCTGCCCGGCGAGCCGGCGGCCAAGCTGGCACTGGCGTTCGCCGAGGAGAGCGCCGGCAACCTGTCCAATGCCGCCCGCTACTACGAGGCGGTGTGGCGCACCGACCACAGCTACGTGAGCGCGGCGTTCGGCCTGGCCAGAGTGCGGTTGGCCGGGCAGGACAGAGAACGGGCGGTCGCGGTGCTGGAGTCGGTGCCCACCCACTCCAGCCAGTACGTGGCGGCACAGCTGGCCGCGGTGCGCGCGGGCATGCGCACCCGGTCGGCCGCGGAGCTGACCGAGCAGGACCTGGTCCGGGCGGGCGCCCGGCTGGAGTCGGTGGAACTGGACCAGGCCCGGCGCACCCGGCTGGCGATCGAGGTGTTGGAGGCGGCCCGGCAATGGGTGGTCGCCGACCCGAAGCGGGCGGCCTCCGAACGGGTGTTGGGCTGCGCGTTCACCGAACGGGAACTGCAACTGGGCCTGGAGCGCTGCTCCCGGTCGCTGGCCCGGCTGTCCGACACGGCCGAGCAGCGGGTCGCGCTCGTCGACCGGGCCAACGAGGTCCGTCCGGTGACGTGGGTGTAGCCGATGACTGACGAGTCCGTCGTGGACAGTGGCACGTGCCCGGTGTGCGGCGAGCACACGTACCCCGGTGACCGGTTCTGCGAGGGGTGCGGCAACGACCTGCTGCTCACCACCGGTGGCACGCCCGACGACACGGCCGCGCCCGCGTCCACGCACGCGTGCGTGCAGTGCGGTGCGACCGGGATCGACCCGGACGGTTTCTGCACGAGCTGCGGGTTCGCGCAGCCCGCCGCCCGGGATCGGGTCGAGCTGGACCTGGGTTTCGTGGCCGGGGTGAGCGACCGCGGCCTGCGGCACCACCGCAACGAGGACGCGATGGCCCTGCGGGTGACCACCGACCCGGCCGACCCGACGCGCGCCGAGCACGTCGTCGCGGTGGTGTGCGACGGCGTGTCCACATCGGACCGACCGGATGACGCGGCGAAGGCCGCCGCCGACGCGGCCGCCGACCTGCTGTTGCGTTCCGCACGTGAGCACGGCGACCCGGCCGAGTCGACCAGGGACGCGATCGGGGCGGCACTGGACGCGGTGATCGCGCTGACGCCCACCGGCCTGGCCGGCAACGCACCCGCGTGCACGATCGTGTCCGCCGTGGTCGCCGACGGCGCGGTCACCGTGGGTTGGGTCGGGGACAGCAGGGCCTACTGGGTCGCCGCCGAACAGCCCGGTCCCGAGCTGGACGGCGAGCCGGTCGAGCAGGTGCGGCCTGAGGCCGCTGAACCGGGCGTCGCTGAACCGGATGCCGTCGAGCCGGCCGAGCCCGAGATCGTCGGTTCGCTGTTCGAGGAGCACGAGATCGACGAGTCGGCCCTGGGACCGGCGCCCTCGGAAACGGAAGTTTCCTTCTGTGCCACCGTGGACGACTCGTGGGCGCAGCGTATGGTGGCGTCCGGGCAGTTCACCGAGGCCGAAGCGGCCGCCGACCCGCGGTCGCACGCGCTCGTCGCGTGGCTCGGCGCGGACGCCGGCACCGTGCTGCCGCACGTGCGGACGTTCCGCCCGGACCGGCCCGGTGCCGTCGTGGTGTGCAGCGACGGCTTGTGGAACTACCTGTCGGACGCGGAGAAGCTGGCCAGCGCCGCGCTGCCGAACGCGTTGGAGGCGCCGTTCACGGCGGCCGCCGAACTGACCGCACTGGCCATCTCCAGCGGCGGCCACGACAACGTGACCGTCGTAGTGGTGCCCTTTCCGCACCACGGCACGCCCGTCAGCACGCCCAGCACCGCGAGGAGCACCCAGCCATGAGCGCGCACCCCGATTTCCGCGTCGACGTCTACCAGAACGAGTACCTGCACCAGGGCGCCAGCGAGGTCAACGCGATCGTGACCGTGACGTCCGGCGGTTCGGTGACGGCCACACCCGCGGCGGGTGTCGCGGCGGCCGAGGTGATCATCGTGGACTGCTCGGGGTCGATGGACTACCCGCGCGGCAAGATGATCGCCGCCAGGCAGGCCACGGCCGCCGCTGTCGACGCGTTGCGTGACGGTGTCGCGTTCGCGGTCGTCGCCGGCACCGACCAGGCACGGCTGGTGTACCCGCAGCAGGGTGGCCTGGTGCCGGCGGACGCGCGCACCCGGGCGGCGGCGAAGTCGGCGATCAACGGCCTGAAAGCCGGTGGCGGCACGGCGATCGGGCGGTGGCTGTCGCTGGCCAACAACCTGTTCCAGCCGTACCAGGACGCGATCCGGCACGCCATCCTGCTCACCGACGGCCGCAACGAGCACGAGACGCCCGCCGCGCTGGCCGCCACGCTGCAGGACTGCGAGGGCCGGTTCGTGTGCGACTGCCGCGGTGTGGGCACCGACTGGGAGGTCGACGAGCTGCGCCGGGTCTCGACCGCGCTGCTGGGCACAGTGGACATCGTGGCCGACCCCGCCGGTCTGGAGGCCGACTTCCGCAAGATGACCGACGCGGCGATGAACAAGGCGGTCGCCGATGTCGTGCTGCGCCTGTGGACACCGCAGGGCGCGAGCGTGAAGTTCGTGAAGCTGGTGTCGCCGGAGGTCGTCGACCTCACCGGCCGGCGGGTGGCCAGAAGCGCGCAGGTCGGCGAATACCCCACCGGGTCGTGGGGCGACGAGAGTCGCGACTACCACGTGTGCGTCGAGGTGAAGCCGGCTGGCGTGGGTGACGTGATGCTCGCCGGGCGGGTCAGCCTGGTGCTGACCGGTGCCGAGGAGGAGGTGCTCGGGCAGGGCCTGGTGAAGGCCACGTGGACCGACGACATGGTGCTCTCCACCCGGATCAACCCGGAGGTGGCGCACTACACCGGCCAGGCCGAGCTGGCCGACGCCATCCAGGAGGGCCTGGAGGCGCGCAAGACCGGTGATCTGGACACGGCGACGGCGAAGCTGGGCAGAGCGGTCGCGCTCGCCACGCAGTCCGGCAACGCGGACACGGCCGACCTGCTGTCGAAGGTGGTGGACATCGACGACCCGGTGACCGGCACGGTGCGGCTCAAGGCCAAGGTGAGTGACGTCGACACGATGACTCTGGACACCAGGTCGACGAAGACCTCCCGGGTGCGCAAGAGTTCCTGATCACGAGAGGCGGTTGGCATGCCCACTTGTCCTGCCGGGCACGACTCGACCAGCGCTGACTTCTGCGACACCTGCGGTCTCGCGATGGCAGGTGCCCCGTCGTCGCCGACGGCGCCGACCGTCGTCACTCCCGTGGCGGCGCCCACCGAGAACTGCCCGGAGTGCGGAGAGCCGCGGACGGGGCGGTTCTGCGAGGGATGCAGCTATGACTTCGTCGCCGGGGCGAGCCGCACGCCGGTCGTCGCCGCACCGGCACCCGATGCCGCTCCGGCTGTCGTCGCACCTGACCCGGCTCCGGTCGCCGGTGGGTGGTCCGTCGTGGTGACCGCGGACCGCGCCTACTTCGACGCGGTCCAGCAGCAGGACGGCCCGGACGTCCCCAACATCACGTTTCCGACCTACTGTCCGGATCGGCATTTCCCCTTGACCGGCAAGGAGATGCGCATCGGCCGGGTGAGCAGGAGCCGCGGGCTGGCCCCGGAGATCGACCTGACCGGGCCGCCGCAGGACCCGGGGATCTCGCACCTGCACGCGGTGCTGGTCGCACAGGACGACGGCGGTTGGGCGGTCCTGGACCCGGGTTCGACCAACGGTACGACGGTCAACGACGACCCGGAGCCGATCGCGACCGATGTGGCGATCCCGGTGAAGGACGGCGACCGGATCCACCTCGGTGCGTGGACGACGATCACGATCCAGGCGCCCTGACACGACGGTTCCGGCACGGCCGCGATGGTGGTGCCCGCCCCGCCGAAGTCGCGGGCACCACCGGCGGCGACCGGCATCCACTCGAATCCCGGCAGCTGTACCAGGCTGCAACAAGCCGAAAACGTTTACAGATCGTGCACCGTTCCGCCGGGTCGGTCAAGGCCTTCTTCGACCCATCGGGTGACGGTCACCGCGCGCCGCGCTGTCCCATGATCCGCGATCCAGGCGTTGACTTGGGAAAACCGTCGTCCTACACCGATCGGACGCGCGTCGATCATCAGGGCCCCGTGGCCCGACCGTCCGCCACCCAATATCGTGTTGCCGCAGGTGCGGCAGATAGGGCGGCGGAGTGGGCGGGGTCGACTACTACGAATTGCTCGGCGTTGACCGGGCTGCATCGGCGGCAGACATCAAGTCCGCTTACCGGTCGCTGGCCAAGATCATGCATCCGGACGCCGGCGGGACGGCCGGTACGTTCCACCTGCTCCGCGAGGCCTACGAGACGCTCAGCGACCCCGCCCTGCGCGCCGCCTACGACAGCACCGGCGGAACGGTCGCACCCCGCCGGGCCAGACCCAGGACGACCAACACGACCAGAGCCAGGAAGCGCGACCTGGGTGCCGACCCCAACTTCGTGCCGCCGCGCCTGAAACTGGACCGGGACGGCCTGCCGTGGTGGTCCGTCGTGCGCGAACCGCAGCGGGTGCGCTTCGTGCCCGCCATCGGGCCCGTGCCGGAGGTCGTGTACGCCGCCACCGGCGCCTGGCTGGCGCTCGTCGCGCTCACCGTGCTCCTCCCGATCCACTCCACCGTGCTGCTGGTCGTGCTGTGGCTCGTCGTCGCCGGCACCGGTGTCTTCGTGTTCCGGCTGGTGCGCGACCACGTCCGGGCCCGGCTGGCCGAGCGGGCGTTCCTCGCCGAGACCGGCGGTGGCAAGCTCGTCGTGTTCGGCGTGCCCGGCAAGGAACAGGACGAACTGGGGGAGCGGCTCACCGCGCGGCTGCTCGCCGAGTACGTCGCGCCGCTGCCGGGTGCGCGCATCTTCCACGGACTCGCCTGGCCCGGTTCGGTGTTCGCCGATGTCGACCACGCCGTGCTGCGCGGTCACCGGCTCGTGCTGATCGAGTCGAAGATGTGGCTGCCCGGCCACTACACCGCCGACGAGATGGGCGGCGTCTGGCGCAACGGACACCCGTTCCGCGGCGGCGCCATCCGCCTGCCCGAAGGCGTCGAGGCGTACCGGGACCTGTTGCCCGGCATCGAGGTGCGCGGTGCCCTGGTGGTCTACCCGAGCCGGGCCGGTGAGATCACCACCGGCGAATCGCCCGACGTGGCCGCGCCGCCGATGAGCCCGGAGCGCTTCGTCCGGGAGATCGGCGAGTGGCTGGCCGACGAACCCCCGATCGTGGACCGGGACGCCTTCCGCGCCGTCCTCGGCCTCGTGGTGACATAGACGCCATGGACGTGGGAAACATGGACATGAGACAGGTCAACGACCGCGTCATCGAGCAGTTCCGGGCCGGCGGCGAGGTCGACGGCATGCACCGCGACCGGCTCGTGCTGCTCACCACGGTCGGCGCCCGGACCGGGCAGCGGCGCACCACGCCGATGATGTTCCACCGCGACGGCGACCGCCTGCTCGTCATCGCGTCCAACGTCGGCGCTCCACGGCACCCGGACTGGTACGTCAACCTGGCCGCCAACCCGGCCGTGCACGTCGAGGTCGGCGACGAGAGCTACGACGCGGTCGCCACCACGGCCACCGGCGCGGAACGCGACCGCCTGTGGTCGACGCTGACACGCGAGTACCCGTTCTTCGCCGAGCACCAGGCCAGGACCGACCGCGAGATCCCGGTCGTGGTCGTCACCCGGCGAGAGGAACCCTGATGGGTGCGTACGACGTGCCGCTGGACGACGAACGCACCCAACTGGACGCGTTCGTCGACGACTACCGTGGCGCCATCGAGGCGACCCTGGCCGGTCTCACCGAGGAACAGGCCCGCCGCCGGCTCGTCCCGTCGGCCACGACGTTGCTCGGGCTGCTCAAGCACGTCACGTGGATGCAGCGGGTGTGGTTCGAGGAGTGCGTCGGCGGCGCGTCCCACCGGGAGCTGGGACTGGTGCCGGGGCCGGACGACTCGTTCCGTCTGGACGCCGACGACACCGTCGCCTCGGTCACGGCGGCCCACCGGGCAGCCTGCGCCACGGCCCGGAAGACGGTCGCCGACCTGCCGCTGGACGCCGTGGTGACCGGCCACCGGACCGGGCCGCGCACGCTGCGCTGGGTGTACCTACAGGTGCTGCGGGAACTGGCCCAGCACTGCGGACACGCCGACATCCTGCGCGAACAGATCCTCGCCGGCTGAGGTCTGCGGACCTCAGAGGTGGCCGGTGTCGTTGTAGCCGCGCACGAGCCACTGGTCGCCTGCGACGACCAGGCGGGACACCGAGCCGTTGTCCGCGCCGGTGAACGCGAACGACCGGCTGCCCGTGGCGTCGGCCAGGATCTGGCCGATGACGCCGCCGTGGGTGAACACCGCGACCCGCTGGTCCGGGTGCGCGGCCGCGATCCGCGTCACGCCCCGGCGCACCCGCGCGCCCAGGTCGACCATTGACTCGGCGCCGGGGATCACGTCCCACCGCTGCTCCTCGCGCATCCGCAGCGCGATCGGGTGGTTCTCCGCGACGCGCTGCCGGAACAGGCCGCCCTCCCACTCGCCGAGGAACACCTCGCGCAGGTCACCGATGACCTCGGGCGTCAACCCGAGTCGCTTGGCCAACGGCTCGGCGGTCTCGGCCGTGCGGCGCAGCGTGGTCACGTAGATGGCGTCGATCCGCTCGTCGGCCAGCCGGTCGGCGACACGTTCGGCCTGGATCCGGCCGTCCGGCGCGAGTTCCGGGTCGCCGTGCCCGTCGACCAGCGCGAACGGCTCACCCGGCCGGGCCGGGGCCGATTCGCCGTGTCGGACCAGGATCAGTTCCGTCGCACCCGGCGGCGGCGCATACCTGGCCTGCCGGTATTCGATGTCGGCGTTCTCCACGAATGCCCAGGCTAGTGGTCGCCGACCAACCGGACCGCCGCATTTCGGTGAACAGGACGCGGCGACGGGCCGGCCTGCTGCTCAAGCCCTGGCGAGCACCGCCATGGCCGCGTTGTGGCCGGGAACGCCGCTCACGCCGCCACCCCGCCGGGCACCCGCTCCGCACAGCAGGATGCGCTCGTGCGGCGTCTCCACACCCCACATGCCGACCTCGGTGTCGTCCTCCGCCCACGGCCACGCCAGGTCGCGGTGGAAGATGTGGCCGCCCGGCATCCCCAGTTCGGCGCGCAGGTCCAGCGGTGTCTTCGCCTCGATGCACGGCCGGCCGGCGGAGTCGCGCCACAGGCAGTCCTCGATCGGCTCGGCCAGCACCGAGTCCAGCGACGCCAGCGTCGCGCGCAGCGCCGCGTCGCGGGCGCCGTCGTTGTCCCGCGCGAACAGGCGCGCGGGCATGTGCAGGCCGAACAGCGTCAGCGTGTGCGCGCCCGCCTCCCGCTCGGCGGTGCCCAGGATCGACGGGTCGGTCAGCGAGTGGCAGTAGATCTCGCACGGCGGCACGTCCGGCACGGCGCCACCGGCCGCCTGCGCGTACCCGGTGGCCAGTTCGCGGTAGTCCTCGTGCACGTGGAACGTCCCGCTGAACGCCTGTCCCGGGTCGACGTCGGCGTCGCGCAGCGTCGGCAGCCTGCGCAGCACCATGTTCACCTTCAGCTGGGCGCCCTCCGGCTCGTCGGCCTCCTCACCCAGCAACCGCGCGAGCACGGCGGGCGCCACGTTCGACAGCACGTGCCCGGCGGCCACGGACAGCTCCTGGCCGTCCCGCACGTACGACACGACACCGTCCGGGTCGACCGAGCGCACCTCGGCGTCCGTCACCAGTTCCGCGCCGGCCCGCAGCGCCGTGTCCACGAGCGACGCCGTCACGGCGCCCATCCCGCCGACCGGCACGTCCCAGTCGCCGGTGCCGTTGCCGATGACGTGGTACAGGAAGCACCGGTTCTGGCGCAGCGACGGATCGTCGGCCGACGCGAACGTGCCGATCAGCGCGTCGGTCAGCACGACGCCGCGCACGGTGTCGTCGGTGAACGTCTTCTCCACCGTGACGCCGATCGGCTCGTCGAACAGTGCCCGAGACGCGTCCGCGCCGACCAGCGCGCTGATGTCCGCACGGCTGCGCAGCGGCTCGGTCAACGTCGGAAATACTTGCTGTGCAACGGTTTCGGTCATCCGGTAGAAGTCCTGCCACCGGCCGAACTCGCGCTCCGAGCCGGTGACGGCGGCGAACGACGCCGACGTGGCCGCCGGGTCGCCGGTGTCCACCAGCAGCCCGGTCGGCACGCCGTCGCGCGTCACGGGCGTGTAGGACGACACCTGCCTGCGCCGCAACCGCACCGCGAGTCCGAGGTCGTCGACGATCTTCCTGGGCAGCAGGCTGACCAGGTACGAGTACCGGGACAGCCGCACGTCCACACCGGCGAACGGCCGGAACGACACGGCGGCGCCACCCAGCGACGGGCCCTTCTCCAACACGAGCACGGAGCGGCCGGCCTTCGCCAGGTAACAGGCGGCGACCAGTCCATTGTGGCCGCCGCCGACCACCACGACATCCTTGCGCGCAGTCATTCGTGCTTGGTACCGACGGGGCGCCCCCGTTGTCAACCGGCCGGCCGTCGGTCATCGGCGCGCATCGCGGGCGCGCATCGGTCGCGGCGCCGTCAGCAACCGGCGCGCAGGCCGGCGAACACGATGCCGATCGTGCGCTCCCGCAACTCCCGGTCCCAGCCGGCGCGCAGCGCACCCTGGCTGGTGGCCACCAACAGGGCCAGCACGTCGGCCACCCGCACGTCCAGCCGCACCGTGCCGGCGTACTGGGCCTGCGCGAGCAGCACGCCGACGGCCTCGCGCAGACCGGCGTCCTCGTCGTCGACCGGCTGGGTGAGCAGGTCCAC
>DASZXM010000332.1:0-6325 GCA_035546415.1 Pseudonocardiaceae bacterium | reverse complement strand
GATCTCACCAAGGTGCATTACAGCAACGAAACCACGCTGAGCCTGAACGACACGATCAGCGCCAACCGCTGGAGGTCCGGGGGCTGCTAGAGCTCCGGTAGTGGCCCTCCAGAAGGACGGTGGCTTGTGGTGGAAAACCAGCAACGGTGTTACGCGCGAACAGCGCACCTTGCGCTGGTGCTGGCGATACTGACTGTGGTGGCCGGCTGTGCAGGCGGCCGGCCACCACAGCCGGTGAAGCCGGCGCTGGTGCCCGCGCGGTCGGTGCTCAGCAGCGACGCGGCAGCACTTCGGGACAAGTGGTATCGGAACCGGGCGGAACAACAGCTCATCGAGCAGTGCATGACTCGCCTGGGATTCGTCTACACGGTACCCGACATGGGCCCCGCGCCCGGCCCGAACACGATCACGTCCTTCGCGCTGGGCAGCCGAGGTCCGGCAACCTACGGGGTGACACCGGAAGAGTTCACCGACGCGCCGCCCACCGATCCGGGGTCCGACCAGCCGCGTTACGCACTCGCGCTCGACGGGCCGGCGAGTGATTCGGGGACGATGACGTTCGGCGGAGCCGGGAAAGTCTCCTACCAGACCGGCGGTTGCCAGGGAAACGCGCGCAAGCAGCTCTACGGAAGCGTCGAACTGTACATGGAGTCCGCGTATCTGCCGCAGATCGAGGGAAGCGCGTTCACTGGATACCTCGCCGACGACCGGTCCTACGGGTCCGCGCTGCGTGGCTGGCAGGCGTGCATGAAGGCCCGCGATCTCCCCGCCGCGAGCCCCGACGCCGCCGCCAATTCGGTGGAGCAGCTCGCGGGCAACAGCAGCGCGGCGGCTCTGACGCGCCGGCAGACCGCGTTGGCCGCGGCGGATGCCGCCTGCGATGGGAAATCCCATCTCCGGCAGCGCACGAACGAAGCGCTCGATCGATTCGTGGGCTCGCTGTCGTCTCAACTACTGACTCAACTCGACGCCGTCGCGGGCAGCCGCGCGAAGGCCGACCGGATGGCACGCCAGATCGTCTCGTCATGATGAACGCGGCACGTCCGAGGAAGGTAAAACATGAGAAGGTTCGGGAAGTGGGCGCTCGCAGCGGTGTCCACGGCGATCGTGGGAGTGGCCGTTACCGGTTTGACGCTCCCCCAACAGGCACATGCGGCGGGATCACCCCCGTCGACGACACTGGGCATCTACACCACCGACGAGGACAACACGGGCCAGTACCCGTCCTCGTGGCCGGACAACCAACACCCCAATGTCGCGAACACCTACCTCGCGTGGGGCCAGCCCTGGCCAGCTGATTTCGTGAACGCCGCCATCGCCGACGGAGCCACTCCGTTCATCGAGATCGAACCGTGGCACGGCGGGTCGGACTACGACCAGACTCCGAAGTTCCAGAACATCGCGGCCAACGGTGACTCGGCGGACTCGTACTGCGGTGCCGACAACGACACCAACTGCGCCACCTGGCTGTCGAGTCTGGGTACCAGCGCCGCCGCCACCGGCGTCCCGGTGATCTTCACCTTCGCGCACGAGTTCAACGTGGGCGGCCAATACCCCTGGGCGGTCAACTACACCGCCTGTGAGAAGAACGATCCGAAGGATTGTCCCCCGCCGACGAGCTGTGGAACGAGCGACTGCACATCCACGCAGTGGATCGCGGCCTGGGACAAGGTTCGCGACATGATCGACGCCAGCGCCGGCGGTCATGCCTACTTCATGTGGGTCCCCAACGCGTACAACGGTGACGGCGGATCGGTCGTCAACCCCAACACGTACTGGCCGGGAGCGTCGAACGTCGACATGGTGGGCGTCGACGGCTATCCGGACAGCGAGTGGGGCCAGACGAACTTCTCGAACACGCTCGGGACCACGTACTCCATCATTCAGGGACTGTCCGGCGAGGGCACGATCGCCCAGCCGAAGATCTTCCTCGCCGAAACCAACCTGTCGACGTTGGACAGC
This sequence comes from Pseudonocardiaceae bacterium, assembly GCA_035546415.1. Taxonomy (GTDB): domain Bacteria; phylum Actinomycetota; class Actinomycetes; order Mycobacteriales; family Pseudonocardiaceae; genus DATEPR01. The sequence goes on along the minus strand of DASZXM010000332.1, from coordinate 4,363 downwards.
AATGGCTACGAGTCGATTCCGAACTGGATCGCCGACATGTGCGCCGCAGGCGGTGACGGGTTCCTCGAGTTCGACGACGCCAACTGGGGCCAGTCGTCGATGACCGACGCCCAGTGGTCGGAGGCTGACGCGGCACTCGCGAGTGACTGCCCGGGTGGCGGCACGACTCCGCCGCCCACCAACGGCGCGCCCGTCGTGAGCACCGCCGCTGCCACCGGGATCACCTCGACCAGTGCCACGCTGCACGGAACCGTGAACCCGAACGGTCTGTCCACCACGTACACGTTCGACGGTGGCCTGGACACGTCCTACGGCAACCAGCAGCCCAGCCCGCAGGCGAACGTCGGCTCGGGAACGTCACCGGTGAGCGAGTCCACGACCGTCACCGGGCTCGACCCGTCGACCACCTACCACTTCCGGATCGAGGCGACGAACTCGCAGGGCACCACGTACGGCTCCGACGTCACGTTCACCACCGCGGCCAGCGACTGCCTGTCCGGCAGCGCTCCTGCGGCCAGCCCGTCGAACGTCGGGTCCACGGTCAAGGGCAGCTGGGTGCAGCTCTCCTGGACCGCCGACAGCGACGCGACGCAGTACGAGGTCCAGGTCGCGCTTCCGAACGGGCAACTGTGGCACGACTCGACCGTCTACTCGCCGTCCGCGACGTACTCGCCGGTGCCGACGACGGGGACCTACCACTACAAGGTCAGGTCACAGAACTGTGCCGGCAACGGGCCGTGGTCGGCGGTGAAGACCTTCACGGTCACGACGTGACGGTCTCCTGAACGTCCGGCGGGGCGGCGACGCGTGCCAGCCGTCGCCCTGCCGGGCTTTGCGGAAATCCGGCACGACCGATCACCAGTCCGGGTCGGCCGACGCGTTCGTCTCCCGCCACAGCACGATGATGAAGATGACGATGATCGGCAGCGCCGTCATCAGCAGCTGCAACTGTGTCGCCGGCACGAAGACCATGCCCACGAGCATCCCGAACAGGGCCAGCGCGGCGAACCACGCCGCCGCCAGCGGCCGCTTCGGCGGCGTCACCGCGACCGACACCAGCCGCTGGTCCGGGCGGGGCCGGATCTTCACGTAGGTCAGCGCGATCACGATCCACACCAGGATGCCCACCGCACCCGACGAGTCGACCAGCACCATGCCGACGTTGCCCGGTGCGATCGTGTTCGCCAGCGACACCACGAAGCCGAACGTCGCCGTCCACAGCACCACGGTGGCCGGCACCCGGGTGCCCGACAGCATCCGCCACGACCGCGGCGCGTCGTGGTGCAGGGCCAGCGAGTACCCGATGCGGGATGCCGCGTACAGGCACGAGTTGAGCACCGACAACAGCGCTGTGAACACCACGATGTTGATGACGGTGGCCGTGGCCGGGACGTGCATCGCCGTCATCATCGTGCCGAACGGACTGGCCGCGACGGCCGCCGAGTTCCACGGCGCCAGCAGCACCGTCATCGTCATGGACAGGACGTACAGGCCCAGCACGGTGTACGCGGTGAGCTTGATCGACCTGCGCACGGCGCGGCTGGGCCGGTCCGCCTCGCCGGACGCGATCGCGGCCATCTCGATGCCGATGAACGAGAACGCGGCCACCAGCATCCCGGTGAACACCGAGCCCGCGCCGAACGGCAGCAGACCGCCGTTGTCGGCCAGGTTCGACAGGCCGGGTGAGTGCACATTCGGCAGCACGCCCAGGACCGCCAGCACGGCCAGCACGGGTACGCCGATGGCGAGCACGACCTTGATGATCGACAGCCAGAACTGGAACTCGCCGAACAGCCGGACCGGACCCAGGTTGACCAGGGTCAGCGCGGCCAGGAACATGACCGACCAGCCCCACTGCGGCATCTCCGGCAGCCACGTGTGCGCGATCGACGCCGCGCCGCCGGACTCCACGGCGGCCGTCACCACCAGCAGCCACCAGTAGATCCAGCCGACCGAGAACCGTCCGACGTGCCCGAACGCCTTGCCCGCGTGGACGGCGAACGCGCCACAGTCCGGGTCACGTTCGGTGAGCGTGGACAGCAGCCGCATCACGATCACCGAGACCACACCGACGACGAGGTAGCTCACCACGACGGCCGGCCCGATGGACGCGATCGTCTGGCCGCTGCCGACGAAGATCCCGGCGCCGATCGTCCCCCCGAACGCGATCATGCTGACGTGACGTGGGCGGAGCGTGGCCGCGAGCCCTGTCTGGCGTTCGCGAACCTCGGCACCGGCGGACGGTCTCATGCAATGGCCTCCACAGCCTGGGTCGATGGCTGCATACCTTTGGGCCACGGAATGCGACTGTCAAGAGCGTGAGGCCAAATTCGGGCACCTTATTACTCATCGGTAGTAATGGTCCAGAAAGTGTCGACACAACGCTCTTGATCAGCGCGTTCGCCTAGAGGGGGCACGAGGAACGGCCGATGATCACACTTTCGTTGGGAATGGTTTCGCCGTGCGAACTCCGTTGATCATAACGACCATTTCGATCAACGAAAACCGCCGCGAGCCGCCCCGGGCCGCCGATGGCCGTGTCGACAGTTGACGGAGCACTCCGTTTCCGAGCGAACACCGATTCCAGGCGCTCTCGCACGGATGCCGGCCGGCGCGTCACACCCGGAACGCCTCGAACGTCTCGGCGGCGAACAGGTCGTGCGGTTCGTACCGGCGATCGGCGAGGCCCTGCTCGTGCGCGTAACGCAGCAGCGTACGCAGGGCCACCTCGTTCGCCTCGATGCCGTAGGGCCAGTAGTCGCGGCCGAGCAGCTCCTGGGCCCGCGCCGCCTCCTCGTACAGCCACGGCAATGCGTAGCGCAGGGCGTTCGTCTCGGCGATGCCCGCCATGACGAGCGCCTTGGCGCGTTCGAACGCGCCGTACATCGACCGGGCCAGCCACCGGTGCCGCTGGTAGACGTCGGTGCGGAGGACGACGGTGTGCATGATCGGGAAGATCCCGGTCGCCGCCGCGTAGCGCTCCTCCGCCGCGCGCGGGTTCGGGAACAGCCGGCGGATCCGGGGGTCGCCCTCGGTGAACGGCAGCGGCGTGCGGGCGGTGTAGACGGCGTCCAGGTCGCCGGCGAACAGCATGTCCAGCAGCGTCCGGTCGGCGGGCGCGGGCGCCAGGTCGACGTCGAGGTGGTCGGGCAACGGGATCTTCTCGGTCCGGCCGGGCTCGTGCAGGCCGCCGGTGCGGTACCGGACGGACGCGACGGGCAGGTCGTGGTGTTCGGCGAAGATGCCGCGGATCCACAGCGCGGCCGTCATCTGGTACTCGGGTACGCCGACGGTGCCATCCGCCAGGTGAGCGGGTTCGGTCAGGCCGGAGCCGGCGCGGACGTAGACACCGCTGTGCCGGAACGCCCGGGACGGGAAGACGGGGATCGCCACGTAGTCACCGCCGCGCGCCAGGTTCATCACGTACGAACCGAGGGACATCTCGGCCGCCTCGAACTCACGGTGGCGCAGCGTGCGGAAGAACACCTCCTCCGGCGGCATCGTCAGGTAGGTCAGGGCGACACCGTCGGGCGTGACCTCGCCGGTGCGCAGGGCCCGGGTGCGGTCGTAGTCCCCGCACGCCAACGTGATCGGAATCCGCACGCTCACCGCGTCCACCTTCGTTGCCACCGGCACCTATTAGGACATACCATTATACCATCTGACACGGGAGGTATCCGATGACGGAGCAGGGTGTGCGGGCCGCCGAACAGTGGCGGGAGTCCGAGTTCGTCAGCGAATGGGTCAAGGCGGACAGCGTGCTGGGAATGCTGGAGTTCCCGCGGCGGATCGCGGCGGCACTGGTCAACCAGGCCAGGCCGCGGACCACCAGGCTGATCGACGTCGGCAGCGGCACCGGCGCGTTCCTGGCGGCGTTCCTGGACGAGTTCCCCGAGGCGACCGGCGTCTGGACGGACGCGTCGGAGGCCATGCTGGACATCGCCAGGGAGAAGCTGGCCCCTTACGGTGATCGCGTCGAGTACCAACTGGTCGACATGACGGCCATCGCCGACGCCGGCCTCCCGACCGACGTGGACGTCGTCATGACGTCGCGAGCCGCGCACCATCTCGACCGCGCCGGGCTGTTCCGGTTCTACGCCGACTGCGCCGCACTGCTCGCGCCCGGCGGCTGGGTGGTCAACCTGGACCACATCGGACCCCGCGACGACGACTGGGACAAGCTCCTGCGGGCCGTGCGCAAGCGTTTCCAACCACCCGGCAAGGCAGCGCGACCGCACCACCACAACTACCCCCTGACGTCGGTCCGCGACCACGACGACGCGCTGGACGCCGCCGGGTTCACCGACCACGAGACGGTCTGGCGCGGACTGATCACGTGCCTGTTCGCCGGCCGCAAGGCGGG
>DASZXM010000331.1:0-6065 GCA_035546415.1 Pseudonocardiaceae bacterium | reverse complement strand
CTGGAGCGCCTTGCTGGGATGCTCGGGCTGGTCGTCCGGCCACAGGGCGGCGATCAGCCGGGCCGCGCCGCAACCGCCGCGCGGGTCCTGCGCGAGGAGCGCGAGCAGACCGTGCAGCCGGGCGCCCGTGATCTCCACGCCGCGGCAGCGAACCCGCGACAGCAGGGTCAGCTCGATGGTCACTGCGGCCAGGTTAGCGGACCGCGCACTCCCCGCCGGGTGGATCGCGATCAGAATCGGGCCGTCTCCGTCAGCAGCATGCCGGTCAACGTCGCCGTGTGCGTGCCGGGACCGGCGTGGAGCGCGTAGGTCACCGAGCCCGTGGTGTCGGCCGTCAACGTCGCCGCCGCGCGTCCGTCGACCGCCAACCGGACCGGGTGCCGGGGCAGGAAGCCGGACGCCGTCAGCGTGCCGCCGCTGACGTGTGCGGCTCCGCGCAGCCGGGCCAGGGCCGCGGCCGCCCGATCCCGGGACGACGGATGGGACCGCACGGCGGTCACCAGGGCGGGGACGAACGTCGAGGCGTCGACCGTGCCCCAGCCGGTGGCCGCGTCGAAGCCGGGCCGGGCGGACAGGCCGGCCGCCCCGGTCACCGAGTTGCTGCCGGACGTGACGTCGACGATGCCGGCCGCCGCGCCACCCGGTCCCATGGCGTAGAGCGGGTCGTTGACCGGTCCGACGACCCCGTGGTTGAGCTGCGTGGCCAATGCCAGCACGCCGGCGAACATCGGCGTCGACTCCGACGTGCCCAACTGCGCGTCCATCGCGATGTCCGGGACGGCACGCATCGGTCCGGGCACCAGGCCGTTCTGGTACGCCGGCCGCACGTACACCGCCGACGAGCCCGCGCCTTCGGCCAGTTTGCCCTCCTGCCACACCGTGTCGGGCTCCAGCCGCTCGCCCGTCTCGGCGTAGTGCGGCATGGTGCCACCGACGGCGGTCACCCACGGGGAGTCGTCCCACGCCGCCGTGTCCGGTTTTCGGCTCACGTTGCCGCACTGCGAACTCGCGACGGCGAGGTTCTGCACCACGCCGCAGTCACCCGTGCCGACGAGCAGCGGGACACCGGCCGCCGCCGCCGTCAACGGGCCCGCGTCCTGGGCGTGAATCTCCGGTTTTCCGTACGTGTACGTGCTTTCCCCGGTGTCGTCGCTGATGGAGATGACGTCGGCAAGGTGGTGGGTGCTGATGTTCTCCACCGCCTGCATCATCTCCGGCGGTGCGACCTGGCTGGCCGCGTCATCGGTGATCTCGCTGTCCGCGGGGGCGACGGCGAGAACGATCTTGGCGTACGGCGCCATCAGGTGTGCCGCCTCCACGTCCAGTTCCAGTTCGACCGCCCACGCGTCGCACGAACCGTAGGTGTTCAGCGCGACCATGCCGGGCGGGCAGGTCGCCGGCAGGTGGCCCGATCCGGTGGGGTAGATGGTCTGGATGTCGGCGGGCGGGAGGTCGAAGATCTGGTCGAACCGCCGCATCACCAGGTCGATGTTCGGGTCGTTCCAGCCTTCCACCAACGCGATCGTCGTGCCGGTGCCGTCGATGCCGCGCATCCAGAGGTCGCCGATGCCGTAGTCGAGGACGTCCACCGGGCCGGGCGACTCCAGGCCGAAGTCCTTGAAGTGGTCCCGCATCGTCCGCAGTGTCCCGGTCAGTGCCCGCACGTGGTCCGGGTTCGGCCGCACGCTGGCCGCCGGCGGCGCGGACGTCGCCGTCGTCGCCGGGACCTTGACCGGTATCGGAGTCACCGTGCACGCCGACAACGCGGCCAGGGCGAGCACCACCACGACGACGAACGTCCGTCCGGTCAAGGCATCTCCTGTCTACGGCACGAGCACGATGCGACCCGTTCCGATTCTCCGGTGGGCCTCGGCCGCCTCCGACAATGGCAGGACGGCCTCGACCGGCTGCAGGTGGGTGCGGCCGGCGGCAGCGGCGGCCAGGAACTCCACACTGTGCACGCCGAGGACCTGCTGGAACCAGCCGGGACCGGCGCAGCCGGCGACCTGGACACCACGCCGGAACACGGTCGTGCCGTCCACCACGGGCGGTGCTCCGCTGAGCGATCCGTACACGTACATCCGGCCGGTGCTGGGTGTCAGCGACTTCAGGACCCGGCCCGCCGTGGCGCCGCCGGCCAGCTCGAACGCGACGTCGATCGCGGGCAGGTCGTCCGGCCAGTCCGGGTTTCCGTGGTCCAGCACGACATCGGCGGTGACGCCCGCGGGCCTGCTGGCCGTCGCGACGACACGGGCGCCGCGCTCGCGGGCGTGCCGCACCAGATAACCGCCGACCTTGCCGGAGCCGCCTTCCACCAACACGGTTTCCCCCGCTGCCACCTGGGCCTTGTGCAGCAAGGCGAACGCCACGGCACCGGCCGCCGTGGACGCGACGGCGTCGATCGCGGACATGCCGTCCGGCACGCGCACCAGGTTGGCCGCGGCGACAGCGACGTACTCGGCGTAGGAGCCGACACCGCCGGTCACGAACGTCACCCGGACGCCGACCAGCTCCGGGTCGACGCCGTCGCCGACCGCCTCGACGACACCGGCGGCCTCCGCGCCGAACACGACGGGCGGCGGAACCGGCATGGGGTAGACCCCGGCCCGCATCCTGGCCTCGCCCGCGCTCACGCCGATCGCCTCCGTGCGCACCAGCACCTGGCCCGGACCGGCCGAGGGTGTCGGAACGTCGGACAGCGTCAGCACTTCCGGACCGCCGACGGCGGTCATCACGACAGCACGCACCACGAACCCCTTAAGTGAACCATCGGTCCAGTTACGCGGCCGTACTATATTGACCGTCAGTCCACTTGTCTACGGGGACGGGATGGAACGCAAGGAACGCGCCGACGCGGCACGCAACCGGGCCGCGATCCTGCGCGCGGCCGAGGAACTGCTGCGCGAACACGGCCCGGACCACGTGTCCGTGGAACTCGTGGCGCAGGCGGCGGGGGTGGGCAAGGGCACGGTCTTCCACCGCTTCGGCAGCCGGTCCGGGCTGATGCGCGCGCTGATCGAGGAACGCGTGCAGGTCCTGCGGGACGCGTTCACGTCGGGACCGCCGCCGCTCGGGCCGGGAGCCGCCGCACGGGACCGGCTGGCCGCGTTCTTCGACGCCGTCCTGGACCTGGCCACGCGCAACGTCGCGCTGATGGCCGCCTACGAACGGGCCGAGGACGGTGAACGCCAGGCCGGGATCGTCTACCAGACCTGGCACCACCACGTGAGCACACTGATCGCCGAGTGCCGTCCCGACTTCGACGCCGATCTGCTGGCCCACATCCTGCTCGGCTCGCTGCACACCGACCTCGTGGTCCACCTCGTCCGGCAGGGCGAGAGCGCACGGCTGGCGGCCACCGTCCGCCAACTCGTGACCGCCCTGGTCGGTTAGGGCGTCCGCAACCGGCCGGGACGCCAGGAGGCCACCGGCGGGTCGGGCTCGTGCGCCAGCCGCGCGATGACGTACAGGCGGGGCATGTCGTTGATCGTCATCCGGCGGTACGCCAGGTCGACCACGCCCTGCCGCTGCAGGTCGCGCAACTGCTCCTCCACCGTCCGCCGCGCCATGCCCGCCATCGAGCCGAGTTCGGCCTGGGTCAGGCAGTCCGGCAGCTCGTGGCGGTTGCCGGTGTCGCGGTGGCCGATGGTGCCTGCCAGTTCGATCAGCACGCGGGCCAGCCGAACCGGAACGGGCAGCACGTAGTCGGCCCGCCTGCGGTTGGCCTCGCGCAGCCGTTCGGCGACCAGTTGGGTGACGGCCAGGTGCGCCTCCGGCCGGGTGCGCAGGAACTCCCGGAACGCGCCTGCGTCCATCACCCGGATGGTCGACGGGCTGCACGTGACCACGTTGGCGGACGACTCCATCTGGAAGAGGGCCGCGCACTCGTCGGCGAGATCGCCGGCTCGCGCTACCCCCAGGAGGGCGAGACGACCGTCCTCGGACGAAGTCACGACCTTCGCCGTACCGCGGACGATCAGGAGTGTCCGGTCGGCGTAGTCACCGTGTCTGATGATCGGCTGGTTGCGCGGGTATTCCCGCTCCACACCCAGTTCGAGCAGTTGATCCCTGACGTCGGGCCGCAACCGCCCCAACAGGGTCGATGCCGGCCAGGCGGGCCTGCTGCGCAGTGCCGCGAGTTGCGTAGAGATGGTTGCCTCCCTGCCACATGGCCCAATCGGGCACCATCACTCTCGCCGTCGCTGATGCGCGCCACCACATCCCAGGACGTTTTTCGCTCCGTGTTTCGGGTCGACGGTCAGGGCCTTCACCAGGTTGTCCAGACAGGCCAGGCACGGCACGACGAGCCTGCGGTACTCGGTCTTCAGCACGTCGTGGTCCCGGAATTCGCGCAGCACCCGGTTCACGGTGACTTCGGCTGCTCGCGCCAATTGTGCGATTTCCACCTGACTGAGCGGAATGATCGTGCCGCCCGACTCGTCGCGTTCCTCGAACATGTCGGCCAGGCCGCGCAACAGCTTGGCGGCCCGCAGCGCCACCGGCTCGCTGTGGATCTCGTGGCTGCTCTGGTCGGACGCGCGCAGCCGGGCGGCCAGCATCCGGGCGATCTTGGGCCACACCTGCTGGTGGCCGCGCAGGTAGGCGGTGAACGTGTCCCACGCGATGAACGTGGAGCGCACCGGGCTGAGCGCGATCACCGACGCCGAGCGCGGCCCGCTGTCGATGTAGGCCATCTCGCCCAGCAGGTCACCCCGGACCCGGATGCCGATCAGGTAGTCGTTGCCCTGCTCGTCGGCCATGATCACCTTGACGTGGCCGCTGTGCAGGATGACGACGAAGTCACCTTCCTTGTCGCCGTCCAGTAACAGGGTCGCGCCCGGCTGATGGGTGGCGGGGCGGCCGAGAGCCAGCAGGGCCTCCCGCTCGGCGGGCGTCAACTGGCCCAGGAACGAGTCCGGTGACCATGATCCGGCCGGTTCCGGAAAGTGGCCTGTCGTGCCACGCATCAACTTCTCCCCGCCGCATGCGACCTCACGGTGCCAACGCCACGACCCAACGGGGCATGGCGCGTCACTTCGCCACTACTACGGGTAGCACATACCGTGGACGAGCTGGATTCCGCCGATCGCGCACGAATATTGTCAGTCGCCGGAGTGGCCGGGGTCCCCTGGGTGTGACCAATGGCGTTTCCGGAATCCCACGCCGCATGCAACAGCGCTGTTACATTGCCACCATGACGCCCGAGGACCTGCTCGGTACCCGGCTTCGGCACGTCCTGGAACTGATGGACGGAGCCGTCGCGGACGTGTACCGGGATCTCGGCCTGCCGGGGTTCCGCCCCCGCTACACGCCGATCCTGCGCCTCATCGACGCCGAGGGGCCACAGTCCATCCGGGACCTGGCGACGGCCACCGGGGTCACCCACTCCGCCGCCAGCCAGACCGTGGCCCAGCTGGTCAAGGACGGTTACCTGGAGCTGTGGGCCGGTACCGACGCCCGCAGGCGCATCGCCCACCTCACCGACAAGGCCAGGGACGTGCTGCCCGTGCTCGATCGGGAATGGCGGGCGACCACGGCGGCGGCGCGCGAACTCGAGGCCGAACTCCCCTTCCCGATCAGCACCCTGCTCACCGCGATCACCGAAGCGCTGGCCGCCCGGCCGTTCCACGAGCGCGTCACGAGCCACCTGCGGCGGTGAGCGTCCGGCCGCACCGGGTGGCGAGCGCGGTGTCGAGACCGGCGGTGTCGGTGTCGGTGGCGGCCCAGGCGACGTAGCCGTCCGGCCGGACGAGTACGGCCGCCGGTGCGTCGACGTCGCCGATCACCGGCAGCGTCCAGCGGTCCGCCGCGCAGCGGGCCGAGACGTACTCCACCCGACCGTCCGGCTCGGCCGTGCCGGACAGGTCGAGCAGCACCGGACGGCCGGCGTGCAGCAGCTGGTACGTCCGCCGCCCGTCGGTCAGGTCGACGTCGGGCATGCGCCTGCCGACCAGCGGATGGCCGTCGCCCGGCGGGTAGCGGACGTCCAGGGCCGAGATCATGCCGCCGAGCCGGGCGTCGACGTCGTCGAACTCGATGAGCGAGGCGACGATGTCGCGCAGCGC
>DASZXM010000330.1:0-4239 GCA_035546415.1 Pseudonocardiaceae bacterium | reverse complement strand
GGCGCTGCGCGGCCTGCTCGGCGACACACAGTGGCCGCAGGCCCTGCTGCGGCTGGGATACGGCCTGTGGCCGGTGCCGAGGACGCCACGGCGCCCGCTGGCCGACGTCGCGGGCTCGGTCCGTGACGACTGAGAGGAGCGGAGCAATGACGACGTTCGCACCGGACCTCCTGGATCGACTGGCGACGGCGCGGCGGCACATGAGGGCGAACCGGACGCGCACGCCCCGGCCGAGCTGATCAGCGGTGGCCCGGTGCACCGGGCCGTGCGGTACCGCGGCGAGTTCCACTGCGCCTCCGGCGAGCGGACGCAGCCGGCCCGGCCGGCGCGCGGCGCGCGGACGTGGCCACGTAGCGGATCGGTGGGAGATGATCCGGATGGACTGGGTTCCGGTGTCGGCCGGCCTGGCCGCAATGGTGCTGACCGCCGTCATCCTGCTGTGGTATCGCCGGTTCGAGCGGCGCCGGGCGGCGTCGGCGATCACCGATCCGGAGGCGATCGAGCGGTATCTGGTCGCGCGGCGGCTCGCCGGCAGCATGCGGCAGGCGGAGTACACGTTCCGGATGGCCAGGATCGCCGCGGTCGCCGACCTTTCGGCCGACGGTGAATCGGCGTGGGCCACCGCGGCGTGTCGCGGGGAACGCAGGTTGCTGCGCCAACTCGGCGACGTGCTCCCGGCGTTGCCGACGGCGACCTTGGTGGGGTCGGTCAACCTGGCACGCTACGGTGCCAGGGTCGACGACCTGGTGCGGCTGATGGGGATCACGCGGGCACAGGCGGTGTGGATCACCACGATGACACCCGAGGCGATGGACCACCAGCACCGAGCGGCAGCAGCGCCGGCCGTGCGGCGGCGTCTCACTCGTCTGTGGCACCGGGGATGAGCGTCGGGGTGGTGGGTGATCAGCGCTGTGGCGGCAACATGGTCAGGCGGATGCGAGGGCCTTCAGTTCGCCGCGCCGGAGGCGGCGCATCGCGGTGCGTTCCAGTTGTTCAGCCTGCCGGTAGGTCAGGCCCAGGCGGCTGGCCGCTTCCTGGCGTGCGCAGGACCGGTCACCGGTCAGGCCGTACCGCAGTTTGATCACCGCCGACGCGTCCCTTGGCAGCCCGTCGACCGCCTTGCGTACCCGGCGCACGATGTCGTCGGACTCGACCCGTTCGCCCGGGTCGGGCGCGTCCGGATCGGCGACAAGGTCCCCCAGGTTGAGCTGGGGCTCGCCGTAGATCAGCGAGTCGAGACTGACCAGCGGGCGGGCCACCGCGTGGAATTCGTTGATCTGCCGCACCGTGACGTGCGCGGCGTCGGCGATCTCGACCGCCGTGGGCTCGTGGCCGAGTTCGGTCCGCAACTTCCGTGCCACCCGGTCGAACCGGGCGATCTCCTCGGTCACGTGCACCGGGATGTGGATGGCCCGGCCGGTTTTGGCGATGGCCCGTTCGATCGACTGCCTGATCCACCACGTCGCATAGGTGGAGAATCTGTAACCCTTGGTGTAGTCGAACTTCTGCACCGCGCGGATCAGTCCGATGTTGCCTTCCTGGATCAGGTCCACCAGCGGTAGGAAACCACGCGAACAGCGCGCGGCCACCGACACGACCAGCCGCAGGTTCGAGCGGACCATGACGTCCATGGCGGCGGCGCCGTCCCGGGCGACGGCCCGCAGGTCGGCGAGCCGTTGCGGCGACTGCGTGGAGTCGGCCGCCGAGTCGAGCATCCGCTTGGCGTAGACGCCCGCCTCGATCCGCTTCGCAAGGTCGACCTCCTGCGCGGCCGTCAACAGGGGAGTGGTGCCGATCGCCGTCAGGTACTCGCCGAGCGAATCGACCGTCTGGTCGGGCCTGCCGAGTGGCTCCGGCTTGTCTCGAATCAGACGTTGGTCCGTGGCCCGCATGATGGTCTCCTCGTCGATCGGTCTACCGCGATCGTGCCGGGCCGCTGTGGAAGTCGGCAGTGGCCCATGGCCCCCTGATTTGGGGACCAACGGCTGCGTTCGGACCCCGACACCGGCCCTAGCGTCGGCCGTGGGGAGACCGATCAGGAGGTGAACCCCGTGCGAGTACACGACATCATGACGGAGCGGGTCGTCACCGTGACCCCGGAGACGACGGTTCGGCACGCGGCGGAACTGCTCGCCGATCACGGTGTCACGGCGTTGCCGGTCGTCGACGGGAGCGGTGCGGTCGTCGGGATGGTCAGCGAGGTCGACGTGATCACCACTCGGTTCCCGCATGACTCCCGCTACCGGCACCTGCGGCCGGAGGTACCGCCGTCCACCGTCGGCGCGGTGATGACCCCGGCCGCGTTCACCGTCGACCCGGAGACCGACGTCGGCGACCTGGCCGAACGGATGTGGCAGCACCGGCACCGCTGCGTGCCGGTCGTGCGCGGCCGCAGGCTCGTCGGCATCGTCACCCGTCGCGACCTGGTGCGGACGATCGCGAGGGACGACACGCGCATCGCCGACGACGTGGCGAACCGGCTGACGTCGTGCGGCGGCCGGGACCGGTGGATCGTGCGGGTCCACGACGGACGGGTGGACATCCAGGACAAGGCGGACGACGTCGGAGGTCGTCGTGCCGCGGTCGCACTGATCGAGAACGTGCCCGGCGTGACCGATGCGTACGTGTCCGGCGGCGGAACGGAGAGGTGATCACGATGCGTCGCACGAGTGTGCTGCTCGTGGCCGTGGCGGCGTCGTTGCCGCTGGCGGGTGCCTGCGGCGGCGGGACGCCGACGGCCCGACCGGTCACCCCGACGGTCGTGACGACGAGCCCGGCTCCGCTGACGCCGTCGCCGACCACACCGTCGCCGACCACACCGTCGCCGGCCACGGTGCCTCCCACGGCGCCGCCGACCCAGACACCGCCGGTGAACCGCTGCCCCGTCACGAGCGGGTGGTCGACCGGTCCGGTCACCGCGCCCGCCATGTCCACGGCGGAGCTGCACAGCGTGCGGGTCGGCGCGCACCCCTGCTTCGACCGGGTCGTCTTCGACGTCGACGGACCCCAAGCTGTCGGCTACGCCGTGCGCTACGTGCCGGTGGTCCACTCCGACCCCAAGGACGACCCGCTGCCGGTGGCCGGCGGCGCCGTACTGGAGGTGGTCGTGCGGGCACCGCAGGAGGGTCACGACCAGTCCGGCCACCACCCGGGCAGGGTGCTGGCCGGCACCGGTGACCACCTCTACACCGCCGAACAGTTGGCGCACTGGAGCGCGTTGCGCGCGGTCCGGTTCGCGGGCTTCTTCGAGGGGCAGTGCACGTTCGCCGTCGGCGTGCGCGCGAAACTCCCGTTCCGGGTGTTCACCGTGCTGAACAGCAAGAACCACGTCCGGCAGGTCGTCCTGGACGTCGCTCACGCCTGAGCGGAAGGAGCGGTCGTGACCACTGTGGCCGTTGCCGACCACCCGCGCACGACGCCCGACCGGACCGGCGTGCCACTGCTGCGGGTGTCCGGTGTCGACAAGCATTTCGGGGCGGTCCAGGCGCTGTCGCACGTCGGCCTCGACGTGCCGGCGGGCCACGTGACGGCGTTGGCCGGTGACAACGGTGCCGGCAAGTCGGTGCTGATCAAGTGCATCGCGGGTATCCACCCGATCGACGCCGGCCAACTGTACTGGCAGGGCGAACCGGTGCGGGTGCACGGCCCGACGGAAGCGGCACGGTTGGGCATCGAGACCGTCTACCAGGACCTGGCGCTGTGCGACAACCTTGACATCGTGCAGAACATGTTCCTGGGCCGGGAGAAACTCAACCACTTCGTGTTGGACGAGGACCGGATGGAAACGGCCGCGCGCGACACGTTGCTCAGTCTGGCGGTCACCAGTGTCCGTTCGCTGCGGCAGCCGGTCGGGTCGCTGTCCGGCGGGCAGCGGCAGGCGGTGGCGATCGCGAAGGCCGTGCTGTGGAACTCGAAGCTCGTCATCATGGACGAACCGACCGCGGCGCTGGGCGTCGCCCAGACGGAGGTGGTACTCGATCTGGTGCGCCGGCTCGCCGACCGGGGCCTCGCCGTGATCATCGTGTCGCACAACATGAATGACGTGTTCCGAGTGGCCGACCGGATCGCCGTGCTGCACATGGGCCGGCTCGTCGGCGCGTATCCGGTGGGCGACCTGGACAACCGGGCGGTCGTCGAGCTGATGACGGCGGGCTCGTCCCAGCAGGTCGCCGGCAACGACGGTTTCCTGGTCGATGCCTGGTACACCTGAGCCGGAACACGATTTCGCCGCCGGTCACG
>DASZXM010000329.1:0-2847 GCA_035546415.1 Pseudonocardiaceae bacterium | reverse complement strand
CCTGAGTTCAGGGCCCCTCAGCCGTCTCAGCCGTCTCAGCCGCGCAGTCCCGGGACGAACGGGTCGACCGGTGCCACCGGTGCCACCCGGATCCGGGCGTCCACCGCCTCGCAGCCGCTCGCCCGGACGATGAGCGGGTTGAGGTCCAGCTCCACGACCTCGGGCAGCAGCTGGGCCAGCAGCCCCACCCGGGCCAGGACGTCCCGCACCGCGGCGACGTCCAGCGTGGTGTCCGGGCCGAACAGCGTGGCCGACGACCGCAGTCCGCCGAGCAGGTCGTCCACGTCGGCGCCGCCCAACGGTGCCAACCGCGCCGTGCGGTCGGCGATCACGTCGGTGTCCACACCGCCGAGCCCGAACAGCACCAGCGGTCCGAACACGCCGTCGGAGTGCACCCCGACCAGCAGTTCCCGGCCGCGCTCGGCCAGCGGCTGCACGAGGACGCCACGCAGGTCGTCCCCGAACCGCTCGGTCAGTTCGGCCATCGCGGCCCGGACGCCCTCCTCGTCCCGGACGTCCAGGATGACGCCGCCCTGGGAACTCTTGTGCAGCACACCTTCGGCGACCGCCTTGACCACCACGGGCCTGCCTGCCGCCCGGAAGCACGCCACAGCCTCGTCCGCGGTGACGGCGAACCGACCGGCCACCAGCGGCACGCCGAAGCAACCCAGGAGCTCGCCGACGGCGATCGGGTCCAACCAGCCGCCCGTCGGCTCGGCCCGCAGCTTGGTGTGCAGGACGGACAGCGCGGTCGGCACGTCGACGTCGGGCGGTACGTCGGCAGGCGGGTTCTCCCGTTCCCGCCACCGCGCGTAGGCCGCCATGCGGCCCAGGACCGCAACGGCGTCGGCGGGATCGGCGTAGCTCGCGGTCGCGGGTACGCCGCCGATGTCGGGCAACGGCTCCACCGTGGCCTGCTGGCCGAGGTGCACCGCCAGGAGCGGCTTCTCACCGTTGGCGATCGGCCCCAGCGCGGCGATCGGGTCGCCGACAGCCGTCCGCACCGTGCCGGCGATGACCGCGTCCACGCCCGGGTCGGCCCGCACGACGGCCACACACCGCCGGAACGTGTCCACGTCCACGGCTGCCGTGGTGTCGACCGGATTGCCGAACGACGCCGTCGGCGGCAGCAGGGCCCGCAGCCGGGTCAGCGTGTCCGGCGACAGTTCGGCCAGCGTGATGTCGGCCGCCGCGGTCGCGTCGGCCGCCAGCACACCGGCACCGCCGGCGTTGGTCACCACGGCGACCCGGTTCCCGGCCGGGAGCGGCTGCCAGCTCAGCGCGGCGAGCGTGCTGACCAGCGCCGCAGGCGTGTCCACGGTGATCACTCCGGCCTGCCGGAACAGCGCGTCCCGTGTCACGGCCGGTGTCGCGGCGGCCGCCGTGTGCGAGGCGGCCGCCTTCTGGGCGGCCTCGCTGGTGCCGGTGCGGACCGCGATGACCGGCTTCACCTGGGACACCGCCCTGGCGATCCGGCCGAACTTGCGCGGGTTGCCGAACGACTCCAGGTACAGCGCAACCGCCGTGGTGGCCGGGTCCTGCTGCCACCACATCAGCAGGTCGTTGCCGCTGACGTCGTACTTGTCCCCGGTGGACACCATGGCGGTCAGCCCGAGCCCGAGCCGGCCCAGCTGCTCGCGCAGCGCGATGCCGATGCCGCCGGACTGGGTGACCAGGCCGATGCCGCCCGCCGGGGCGGGTGGCTGCGCGAACGTCGCGTCCAGCTTCACATCGGGGTCGCTGTTGGAGATCCCGACGCAGTTGGGCCCGACCATCCGCATGCCGTACCGGCGCACCGCGGCCAGCAGTCGATCGCGCGACTCCGGAGCGCCGGTGATGCCGGCGGTAATGACCAGGAGCGAGCGGACACCGTGCTCGCCGCACTGCTCGGCGACATCCGGTACCAGACCGGCCGGCACGCACAGTACGGCGAGATCGCACGTCACCGGGACGTCGCCGACGGTCTGGTAGGTGGGCACGCCCAAGATCTCGTCGGTGTGCGGGTTGACCGCGAACAGCTGGCCGGTGTACCCGCCGGAGCGGATGTTCTCCAGGACCGCGAACCCGACGGAACCGCGGTGCCGACCGGCGCCGATCACCACGACGGACCGGGGCCGCAGCACTGTCCGCAGGCTGGCCGCGTCCGCCGAGCGTTCGCGTTCGGCCATCGCGTCCAGGTAGGTTTCGATCTCGTCCAGCACCACGTCCACGTGGGTCGAGCCGCCCTCCGGGCGCGTCCGGTACGGCAGGCCGCTGTCGCGGAAGACCCGCAGCATCCGGCCGTTCTCCGACATCACCTCGGCGACGAAGCGGCGCACGCCGTACCGGCGGGCCAACGACACCAGGTGCTCCAGCAACAGCGTTCCGACGCCGTGGGCCTGGCTCGTGTTGGCGACGGCCAGTGCGACCTCGGCGGTCGTCGGGTCGGCCAGCACCTCGTAGTGCGCCACCCCGACCAGGTCACCGTCCAGGAAGGCGGCCATCGAACCGTGCCGCGTGTTCACCGGGGCGCACATCCGGAACACCAGGTCGCCCAGGCGTGGCGGCAGGCCGCCGAAGAAGCGGAAGTAGCGGTCGCGCTCGGGCAGGTCCTCGTGCAGACGCCGGACGGCGTCCTGGTCGTCCGGGTCCAGCGACCGCAGTACGGCCACCCGCCCATCGGCCAGCACCGCGCGCACGCCCTGGTCCCGCCCGGCGGCCGTGACGGCCCCGACGGAGTTCGGGGCCGCCACGGTGTCGGCGCGTCCGGCGTTCACTTGCCCTTGCCGATCGTGATCCGCACGGGTTCCGTCTTCGCCGCGCCAACGGCTGGCATCGTCATCTCGAGGATTCCGTCCTGGTACGTAG
>DASZXM010000328.1:0-17289 GCA_035546415.1 Pseudonocardiaceae bacterium | reverse complement strand
CGTGCACGAACCGCACGCCCGCGACGTCGATCGGTCCGTGCCGGGCGGCCAGTCCGGCCAGCGGTCGCCGGGCGGCGTCGACCGACGCGGAGTCCACCGTGGTGGACCCCAGTTCCACGCCGTCCTCGACCACGCCCAGCTTCACACTGGACGAGCCGGGATTCACCGTCATCACCCGCATCGCGGCTGCCACCTCCCCATTCCTGGTTCGATGCCACGATGCGCGCGGAGGGGGTCGTTCGGGCAGTGGCCGGCGGCCCGAGGACACGGGACCTTGGGCACGGCCGTTCCCCGTCAGGTGGGCTGCTCGTCCCTCTCGGGCTCGGACGCGGCGGGAGCCGTCTCGCTCTCCTGGTGGGCCCGCCGCTCGCGGTAGTGCTGGGCGCCGAGATACCGGGCGATGCCGGCCTCATGGCTGGGCGCGGTCACCGGACGCGCCTTGACCTGCTCCTTCGCCTCGCTCGTCGCGCGGTGCCGTTCCTCGCTCACGACGCACCTCCAGTCAAGTCCTTCTGTGCCCCATGCTGTTCGGCGTCGGCGATGCGCGCAGTGGCCGCACGTCCCGGACCGCCGAGCCCTCGGTCCCATCCCGCCAGGTGCGGGAGCCCGGCCGTGGACACGCGGACGGCGTCGGGCCAGGGATCACCGCCGGTCGCGTTCCTTCGTCGCCGTGGCGGCGCCGGCGAGCACGAAGTAGCCCTCTTCCTCCTGCGCGAAGTGCAGTGTCAGCACCGCATCCAGGCCGTACAGCGTGGCGCGCAGGTCGTCCACCTGGTCGGCGCGCAGTGGGCCGGGACCGGCCAGGTGCCGGGAGAGCCTGCGCGCCAAGCGTTCGATCTCGGCGTGGCCACGGCTCATCACGGCCGTGCCCGTCGTGCCGCCCACCACCGGCGCGACGGCCGGCAGCAGTTCGTGCTCCTCGGCCCGCTCGTGCGGCAGCAGTTGCTCGACCACCAGCCGGTGGGCGCGCCGGATCCGCTCCTCGGCGGCGCCGATGTCACCGTCGGACAGGCTGTCGGCCGCCTCGCGCACCGCCATCCGCGCCGCCGTGAGCTCCTCGTGCTCGCCGGCGAACCGGGCGATCCGCTCGGTGGCCGCACGGGGCAGCCTGGTGTGGTCGGGCCGGATCAGGGCCCGCAGCGCGTTCAGGATGACCACCACGTCGATGCCCTCCTGGACCAGCGCGCCGACCGCGGGCGCCAGCAGGCCGAACCCGGCGGCCGCCATGGCCAGCAGCGACAGGCCGATCCCGGCCGCGGCGCTCTGCACGGCGATCGCCCGGGCGTGCCGGGCGGTCTCCACGGCGTCGGCCAGCCGGTCCAGCCCGTCGTCGGTGAGCACGACGTCCGCGGCCTGCGCTACCGCGGTGATCCCGCGCGCGCCCAGCGCCACGCCGACGTCGGCGGCCGCGAGCGCGGGAGCGTCGTTGACGCCGTCGCCGACAGCCACCGTCACACCCCGCCGCCGGGCCGCCCGCACCCGTTCCACCTTGGTCTCCGGCGCACAGCCCGCGACGACCTCGTCGAAGTCCAGCAGCGCGGCGACGTCGGCGGCCGCCTCGGACCGGTCACCGGTCACCAGGGCCAGCCAGCGCACACCGGCCGCGCGCAGCCGGGACAGCGTCCACATGGCGTCGGCCCGCACCCGGTCGCGCACTACGAACGCACCGGCCGGCCGGCCGGCGACGCTCACCCAGATCACCGCCGCGCCGTCCAGGGCAACCCGCCGCTCGGCGGCCCGCGCCCACTCCGCCGGTTCGCCCGCGGGCCGCCCGCCGACCGTGACCGGTTCGCCGGCGACGACCCCTTCGGCGCCGACACCCGGCCGCTCCGCCACCTGGGTGGCGTCCAGGGCGGGTGCACCCGCCGCGTCGGCGGCGTGGACGACGGCCGTGGCCAGCACGTGCGGCGAGTACCGTTCCACGGCGGCCGCCTTGGCCAGCAGGTCGCGCCGGTCCACTCCGGGGGCGGTGAGCACGTCGACCACCCTCGGGCGGCCCTCGGTCACGGTGCCCGTCTTGTCCATCAGCGCGACCTCGGCGTGGCCGAGCCGCTCCAGGGCGGCGCCGTCCTTCACCACCACCCCCCGCCGGGACGCGGCCGACATCCCGGACGTGACCGCCACCGGCACCGCCAGCAGCAACGGGCACGGTGTCGCCGTCACCAGGACGGCCAGCGCCCGCACCGCGTCACCGGACAGCCACCAGGCCAGCCCGGTGGCCACCAGGGTCAGCGGCACGAACCCCACCGCGAACCGGTCGGCCAACCGCACCACCGGTGCGCTGTCGGCCACCGCCGCGGTGGCCAACCGCACCACGCCGGCGTACGCGCTGCGCTCCGCCGTCCGGACCGCCCGGACCGTCGCCGACGCGCCGACGTTGACCACACCGGCCCGCACGACGTCGTCGACCGGCCGGTCGACCGGCACCGACTCGCCGGTGAGCACCGACTCGTCGAACAGGCCCGCGTCGACCAGCCTGCCGTCGACCGGCACGACCTCACCGGACAGCACGACGACCACGTCACCGACGCGGACGTCCGCAACCGGCACCGTCCGCAGTGCGTCACCCTCCCGCAGGTGCGCGCTGCGCGGCGCCCGGTCGAGCAGCGCGTCCAGGTCACGGTGCGCCCGGCGCTGCGCGTAGCCCTCCAGCAGCTGCCCGGTCGCGAACATCAGCGCGATCAGCGCTCCCGCCAGGTACTCGTGCGCCAGCAGCGCGCCACCCAGCGCGAGCACGGCGATGACGTCGACGCCGAAGTGCTTGCGCCGCAGGTCGTTCACGACCACCGCCACCGTGGTGACGAGGCCGATGACCGTCGCGATCGTCCACGGCAACTGCGCGGCGGGCAGCCGACCGACCACCAGCACGGCGCCGAGCGCCGTCAGGCCGGTCAGCAGGCCCAGGACGGTCAGCCGCACGTGCCAGCCGGTCACCGCGGTTCACCCACGCTTGCCCGTGGCGGCATCGCGCTGGATGACCGTCAACCGGTGGCGGTACTCGTCCTCGTCCAGTTCCCCGCGCGCGAACCTGGCGGCCAGCAGCTGTTCGGCGCTCGTGCCGGGGTGCCTTCCGGTGCGCAGGAAACGCGCCAGCCACACGCCGCCGCCAATGATCACCACCCAGGGCAGCACCATGCCGATCACCATGAACAGGTAGCCCCAGCCGGTCATGCCGGCCCCGGTGCCGTACCAGTACATCATCGGACCGCTCCCATCATCGCTCGCCTTCGTGCCATCCGATGGTGGCGGCGCCACCCCCGTGCCGGGAACGATCGAAAGCCTTCCCGTGAATGGCCTTTGGACTCTGCGGAGTCGGGCGGCCACCCGCCGACCATGTCCGGTGGAACGGCAGGACCGGACAACGGGAGATCTGATGTCCAAGTACGTGTACGACTTCCACGAGGGCAACGCCGGCATGGCCGACCTGCTCGGTGGCAAGGGAGCCAACCTGGCCGAGATGACCAACATGGGGTTGCCCGTGCCGCCCGGCTTCACGATCACCACGGAGGCCTGCCGCACCTACCTGCGCACCGGCGAACCACCCGGCACGCTCGCCGACGAGGTGGACTCGCACCTGCACGGCCTGGAGCGGCGGATGGGCCGCAAGCTCGGCCAGGTCGACCACCCGCTGCTGGTGGCCGTGCGGTCCGGTGGCCGATTCTCCATGCCCGGCATGATGGAGACGGTCCTCAACATCGGACTCAACGACCAGTCCGTCGCCGGTCTGGCGTCGTGGTCCGGTGACGACCGACTGGCGTGGGACAGCTACCGACGGCTGCTGCAGATGTTCGGCCAGACCGTCCTGGGGATCGACGGCGCACACTTCACCGACGCGCTGGACGCCGCCAAGGCCGACAAGCACGTCCAGGACGACCTCGGGCTGGACGCGGGCGACCTGCGGGGGTTGACCGAGGCGTTCCAGGACATCATCCGCACCCGGACCGGCAGGGACTTCCCGCAGGACCCGCGCGAGCAGCTGGACATGGCGATCCGGTCGGTGTTCGAGTCGTGGAACACGCCGCGCGCCACGATCTACCGGCGCGCCGAGCACATTCCCGACGACCTGGGCACGGCCGTCACCGTGTGCGCGATGGTGTTCGGCAACCTGGGCACCGACTCCGGCACCGGCGTGGCGTTCACCCGGGACCCGGCCACCGGCCGGCCCGGCGTCTACGGCGACTACCTGGCCGACGCCCAGGGCGAGGACGTCGTCGCGGGCATCCGCAACACGTTGCCGCTGCACGAACTCCAGCACCTGCACCCGCGACCCTACGCCCAACTACTGTCCATCACGGACACACTGGAACAGCACTACCGGGATCTCTGTGACATCGAGTTCACCATCGAGCGCGGCAGGCTGTGGATGCTGCAGACCCGGGTCGGCAAGCGCACCGCGGCAGCGGCGTTCCGCATCGCCGACGCGCTGCGCGCCGAGGGTGTCATCGACGAGGACGAGGCACTGCGCCGGGTCACCGGCGTCCACCTGACCCAGTTGATGTTCCCGCGCTTCGCCGCGGACGCGACCGTCGAGCCGATCGCGGTCGGCGTGGCCGCGTCGCCGGGTGCGGCAGTCGGCCGGGTGGTCTTCGAGTCCGCGACGGCCGTGGAACGGGCGGAGCGCGGCGAGGACGTCATCCTGGTCCGCAGGGAGACCAATCCGGACGACCTGGACGGCCTCATCCACGCCAAGGGCGTGCTCACCAGCCACGGCGGCAAGACGTCGCACGCCGCCGTCGTCGCGCGAGGGCTGGGCCGCACGTGCGTGTGCGGCGCGGAAGCCGTGGACATCGACGCCACGGCCCGCCGCTTCACCGTGCACGGCACGGTCGTCGCCGAAGGCGACGTCATCGCGATCGACGGCACGTCGGGTGCGGTCTACCTCGGTGACGTGCCGGTGGTCCCGTCGCCCGTCGTGCGCTACTTCGAAGGCGAAGGCATCCAGGACGACCTGGTCGCCGCCGTGGGGCGGATCCTGGACCACGCCGACACCCGGCGCAGGCTGGCCGTCCGCGCGAACGCGGACACGCCGGCCGACACCGCCCGGGCCCGTCGCTTCGGCGCCCAGGGCGTCGGACTGTGCCGTACCGAGCACATGTTCCTCGGCGACCGCCGCCCGCTGGTCGAACGGCTGATCCTCGCCGAGACCGACGCCGAGCGGGACGACGCGCTGGCCGCACTGCTGCCGCCGCAGCGCGACGACTTCGTCGGCATCCTCGCCGCGATGGACGGGCTGCCGGTGACGATCCGGCTGCTCGACCCGCCATTGCACGAGTTCCTGCCGGACCGGAACGAACTGATCCGGCGGGTCACCGTGGCCAGGACGCAGGGTTGGCTGGACGAGGAGGCCGACCAGCTGCTGCGGGCCGTCACCCGGCTGCACGAGCAGAACCCGATGCTGGGCCTGCGCGGAGTGCGGCTGGGTATCGCCGTCCCCGGCCTGTACGACATGCAGGTCAGGGCGATCGCGGAGGCCGCCGTCTCGCGGGTGCGGGCCGGCGGCCGGCCGCGGCCGGAGATCATGATCCCACTCGTCGGCGACGTCCGTGAACTCACCATCGTCGCCGAACGCGCCCGCCGCATCCTCGCCGAGGTGGGCGCGGAGTCCGGTGTGGACACCGACTACCCGATCGGGACGATGATCGAGCTGCCCCGAGCGGCACTGACGGCGGGCCGGATCGCCGAGGCGGCCGAGTTCTTCTCGTTCGGCACCAACGACCTCACCCAGACCACGTGGGGGATGTCACGTGACGACGTGGAGGCCGCGTTCTTCCCGACGTACTTCGCGGAAGGTGTCTTCCGGGTGTCGCCGTTCGAGACGATCGACGTCGACGGGGTCGGCATGCTGATGCGGATGGCCGTCATGGCCGGCAGGGCACGGCGGCCCGACATCTCGCTCGGCGTCTGCGGCGAGCACGGTGGCGACCCGGACTCGATCCACTACTGCCATGACATCGGCCTGAACTACGTGTCCTGCTCACCGTTCCGGGTGCCCGTCGCCCGGCTGGAAGCCGGCCGGGCAGCGGTCGGCAGGGCGAGCACCGACAGCCGATGACGGACGAACGGAGGTGTCAGACATGACCGACAACGAACGGATGCTGATCGAGCAGGCGATGCCCGGTCCGGACTACATCCTCACCGAGGAGATCGTCCTTCCGGTGACCGCGGACGAGGCGTTCGACGCCGTGTGCGCGTTCGACATGACCGACGTCCGCGACCGCGCCAGCAGAATGGCGCTGTGGCTGCGGGCACTGCCCGAGCGGCTGTCCCGGCGGGTCGACAACCGGCAGCGAACCCGGTTCACAGTGGACGACCTGGTCATCGGTACCGACTGGATCCTGCTGGGCAGGCGCCCCGGTGCGGAGGTGGCGCTCGGCGCTGTCGGGCGGTTCTGGACCCCGGTGGTGCGGTGGAAGGCCGTCACTCCCGAGGAGTACGCGGAGTTCGCGAACCCGCGGTGGGGCAAGATCGCCATGTCGTTCATTGTCCTGCCCTACGGCGAGCGGCGCAGCGTCGTCGCCTACGAGGTCCGGATCGCCTTCTTCGACGAGGCCACTCGCCGGATGTTCGACCGCTACTGGTGGTCGGTCCGGCCGTTCGTGGCCCGTGTCCTGCGCGGCATGCTGCACACGATCAGGGACACGGCGATCGACCACACGGCGGCAGCGGCGCGCATCGCCTAGCCGCCACACATGGTTGGTGGGCCGCCCCGGCGCGGGCGGCCCACCAACCATGTGTGTGGCACCCCGGTCCGACCAAACAGCAGAGGTCAGTGCGGGTTGGTCAGTGCGGGTTGCTCAGTTGTCGGCGCAGGCGTGCCAGATCGGCCAGCCACCCGGGTGGTGCGGCGGCGGCGTGGTCCTCGTCGCTCACCGGTTGCGGACGGCTGTCCGCCGCGGCCAGGCCGAGCATCTCCAGCAGGGCCCGCAGGTCGTCGGCGTTCTCGGCGTGCGCGGCGACCACACGCACCGCACGCTGTCGCTGTCCGGGTGTGAGTTCCCGGGGCAGCAGGCAGAACGGCTCCCATCTCGGGTCGTCGCTCATGTCGTCCTCCCGGCTTCCGCCCCTCCGTCGCACCATCGTCGCAGCGCAGCAGGCGGCTGCCTGCTGCGGAAAGTCGCGATGCCGAGGAGATTCCCGCCCGGACAACAGCGGACTTTCGTCCCGGCCGGTATTGGCTTGCCGCCCTACGAACAACCTTGCCCCGGGAGCAGGCTCAGACGTGGTGATGCCACCGACCGTCGGTGGCCCGAGCGATGAAGGTGAACCGCCATGGCGAGGTGGTTGAGGTCGGAGGCGTTCCGGAAGCAACGGTCGGCGCTGTCCCCGCGGGTCCGCCGGCAGCTCACCAAGTCGGCCAAGGAACCGGGCATGCGTTTGCAGGCGGTCGGCCGGACCGTCCCGGCGGACCTGGACCTGCTCACGCCGACCATGCGGGTCGTCGTGATCGAGGATCTGTGCTGGGCGCTGGAACGGGAGGCATGGCTGGCCCGCCGCCCGGCGTGGTGGCGACTGTCCGCGTGGCGCGCCTGGGCCGACGAACAGGCCGCCCTGGACGCCAAGCAACAGCGGCTGCGCGACCTGGCCGCCGCCGAGTGACGGCCAGAAGCGTGCGCGGAACGCGACGCCGGTGGGCGGAAGGTCGTCGCGGCCGGTGCGGCGGCAGCGCCGTGCCGGACGTGGCACGGCGCTGCCGGTGGTGCGGCCGCGAAGTCGACGCGGTCAGCGGATGGTGAACGGTGCCGAGAGGTCGACGTCGTACGGCGTCGTGTCGTTCTTGTCGAGTTGCACGATGTAGTCGCCGGGTTGGACGCTCGGCGGGGCGGCGGCGTCGATGTCGCCCCGGCTGACGCCCAGCGCGGACGCCGGGAACGTGACGTGCACCTGTGTGGACTGTCCCGGGTTCAGGGTGACCCGGGTGAAGCCGACGAGCCGCTGCCGCGGCACGAGCACCGGGCTGACCGGCTGTGCGACATAGACCGGCACGATGTCGGTGCCCGCCCGGCCACCGGTGTTGGTGACCGTGAACGTGGCGGTCGCGCTGCCGTGCGTGCGCACGGTCGGTGTGACGGTCAGCGCGCTGTTGCGGAACGTCGTGTACGACAGGCCGTACCCGAACGGGTAGAGCGGGTTGTACGCGTTGCCCGGGCCGGAACCGGTGCCGGCGAACTGGTCGAAGAACTTCGGCTGGTCACCCAGTGGTGAGGGCGCCGTGCTGTCGAAGTCGCCGCCGACGGTCGCCGCGTCGGAGGGCCAGCTGATCGGCAGTTTGCCGCTCGGGTCGATCTTTCCGAAGATCGCGTCCGCGACCGCCTGTCCGGCCTCGGTGTCACCCTGGTACGCCATGAGCACCGCGTTGGCCTTCTCGGCGGAACCCAGGCCCACCGGCCGGCCCGCGAGCACGACCACGACCACCGGCTTGCCGGTCGCCTCCAGTGCGGTGATCAGCGCCTGCTGGTCCGCCGGCAACGCGGGAGCCGGGTTGTCGCCCAGTCCCTCCGCGTAGGCCTTCTCGCCGACCGCCACGACGTAGGCGCTGGCAGTGGACGCGTCGGCCAGCGCGGTGGCCTGGTCGGGGGCGTACACGGCGGCCGGGTCGACGGCGCGGACACCGTTGAGCACGGTCGTGCCGGGTGGGATCTGGTTGGCCGGTCCGGTGCAGCACACGTGGCCGGACCCGTAGACGCCCTGCCAGCTGACGCTCCAGCCGCCGAGCTGGTTGGTCATCGAGTCGGCGCTCGGCCCGGTGACCACGACCTTGCTGCCCCCGTCCAGCGGCAGCACGTCACCCTGGTTGCGCAGCAGCGTGACCGACTCCTGGGCCGCCTTCAGGGTCTGGTCCCGACCCGCGGTGACGGCGGCGTTCGCGGCGTTCGCGTCGACGCACGGCTTCGCCGGGTCGGCGACACAGGGCTGGTCGAACAGGCCGAGCTGGAACTTCATGGTCAGGATCCGCCGGACCGCCTGGTCGATCCGGGCCCGCGAGATCCGGCCGGTGTGGACGTCCTGCAGGATCGCGGCCTGCCACTTGTCCGGGTCGGAGACCTGCATGCTCATGTCCACCCCGGCGTTGACCGCGGCGGCGATCGCACCGGGCAGGTCGGCGGCGATGTGGTAGGTGGTCTGCAGTGCGGTGACGTCACCGTAGTCGCTGATCACGACGCCCTGGAAGCCCATCTGGTGGCGCAGGATGTCGGTGAGCAGGTAGTGCGACGCCGTGGCCGGTGTCCCGTTGATCGACCCGGAGTCGACCATCACGGTCCCGGCGCCCGCGTGGATGCCGGCCGCGTAGGCGGGCAGGATCGTGTCCTGCAGGTAGCTCAGCGGCAGCAGTGCCTCGTCCCGGTCGTGGCCGTTGATCGACTGCGAGTAGCCGGCGAAGTGCTTCACCGTGGCGCTCACGGTCAGCCCCTTACCCGGCGCGGCCGACTGGAGGCCCTTGATGTTGGCGGCGCCCAGCGCCGCGGCGAGCGCCGGTTCCTCCGCCCACGTCTCGTACGTGCGTCCCCAGCGGTTGTCGCGGGCCAGGTCCTGGACCGGAGCGAAGTCCCACACCCAGCCGGTGGCGCGCAGGGCGTTCGCCGTCACCGCACCGCCCGCCTGTGCCAGCGCCGGGTCCCAGGTCGCGCCCATGCCGATGGACTGCGGGAACAGCGGCGCCTGGTACGGGTGGCCGAAGCCGTGCACGGCGTCCACGCCGAACACCACGGGGATGTGCAGCCGCGAGTTCTTGATCGCGTACTGCTGGATGATGTTGTACTCGTTGGCCCAGTCGTAACCGGTGTTGCCGGCACCGCCCCTGCCGGTGGTGTCGATCGGGTTGTTGGTGCCGCCGGCGAGGATGGAACCGACATGCTGGTCGATGAGGATCTTCCGCATGCACGCCGGGTTGGGCAGGTTGAAGCCGTTGTCGCCGCAGGTGGCGCTGTTGGTGTCGGTGAGCGTGGTGACCAGTTGCTGGTCCATCTGCCCGACCTTCTCGTCCAGCGTCATCGCGTGCAGCAGCGCGTCGACCCTGGCGTAGACCGGCCGATGGGTGTCCAGCCAGGCCACCGTCGCCGGGGCGGTGTCGGCGTGGCCGCTGCTCACCGCGACGGGTAAGCACAGGACCGCCGCGGAGAGCACGGCGGTGACGGCGGGCAGGGTTCTGGCGCGTCTGGCGGAATGGTGGCGGTGGAACATCCTGACTCCTCGGGTTCGAGTGCTGACAGGTCGGCGGAGTGGACCGCGGCCTTCACATGCCGCTCGGTGCGCCACGGGAGCAGCCATCAGGACGGCACTGTTCGGGGTGCGCGGACCGCTCGTGGTATCCGGCCGTGGCCGACAGCGACGTGCCGGCTTCGAGTGTGTCCAGGTACGCGGTGCCGTCCGGTCGGGCGACGCCTCGCTGTCCGATGTAGACGATCCTGCTGACCGACTGCCCGGCGATGGGTGCTGGTCCGGTCAGCAGCGACCCGATCGGCAGAGCAACCATCGGCAGCGTCGCCATGCGGTCGAGGCTTCCAGCGGTCCAACTGTGTGTCAACAGGTCCCGGGATGCACCGAGTGAGCCGGGAAAGTGATCCGGCGGCGGGACGTCGCACCGGGACAAGGCCGGCACCGCCCGCGCCGCGGGGCGACCCGGACGGGGGCCGCGGCCGGTTCGCGGTCGACGGTGCGCCAGGCGACCAGTCGGCCGATCTCCGGCAAGGGCGGCCGCCGCACTCGGTGGTGGCCGCGTCGTCACGACGGCCGTGACGGGCAGTGCCGCCAGGTGTTCGGGGACCCCCGTCGCGCAGGTCCGGGACCAACTCCCCTCCCGGCGAGGCCACGAACCGCGCACCGTCGACCCATGCTGACCCCACACACCGTCCGCGACGTCATGACGACCGATGTCGTCGCCGTTCATCCGCACGCCGCGTTCAAGGACATCGCGATCCTGTTCGCCCACCACGACATCAGCGTCGTGCCCGTCATCGACGAGCAGCGGCGGGTCGTCGGCGTGATCTCCGCGACCGACCTGCTCAGCAAGGAAAGCAGCCACGTCGGCGCCACCGGCCACCTCCCACCGCTGCCCGGCACCCGCCAGCGCCGGATGCGTGCCAAAGCGACGGCGTGTCGGGCGAACGAGTTGATGACCGCGCCTGCCGTCACCATCGGGCCCGGCGAGGGCATTCCGGCGGCCGCACGGGTGCTCCAGGCGCGGGGCATCACCACGCTGCCCGTCGTCGACGCCGAGGGCACGCTGGTGGGCATCGTCGGGCGGCGCGACCTGTTGAGCCTGTTCGTCCGCCCGGACCACGACATCGCCGTGGAGGTCAGGCAGCAGGTGCTGGTCGAGGCGCTGCAGGCGGAGGTCAACTCGGTGAGCGCCGACGTGACCGACGGCGTCGTCGTCCTGAACGGGCGGGTCGACCGGCGCAGCCTGGTGCCGGTGGCGGTCGCGCTCACCCGGCGCGTCGAAGGCGTCGTCGACGTGATCGAGCATCTGAGCTTCGAGATCGACGACAGTGCGTTCGCCCCGACGTCGCCGATGAACGCCGACGCCCTGCGCCGACTGCTCCCCCGGCCGCGCTGACCGAGGACCGGCCCGACCCGCCGATCGGCGTCGCTCGCCGACCCGCCGGTCGGGCCGTCACCGTGTGCACCGACACGTTGTGACGTGCGGGTACACTCGCGGATCGTTGTGCTCTGATCGTGGTGTGTGTGGAAGGTGGGTCGCGTGTCGGCCGGACAGAACGTGGCGGCCCCGGTTTCGGACGTCCTGGCGCAAGCACGGCGGCGACGCACCTTCGCGGTGATCAGCCACCCGGACGCTGGCAAGTCCACGCTCACCGAGGCGTTGGCCCTGCACGCCAGGGCGATCGCCGAAGCCGGTGCGGTGCACGGCAAGGCGGGCCGGCGGGGTGTGGTGTCGGACTGGTTGGAGATGGAACGCGCCCGCGGCATCTCCATCACGTCCGCGGTCCTGCAGTTCAACTACGGCGACAGCGTGATCAACCTGCTGGACACGCCCGGGCACGCGGACTTCTCCGAGGACACCTACCGGGTCCTGGCCGCTGTGGACTCCGCCGTCATGCTGCTGGACGCGGCGAAGGGCCTTGAGCCGCAGACGCTGAAGCTGTTCGACGTGTGCCGGTTCCGGGGCATCCCGGTGATCACGTTCATCAACAAGTGGGACCGGTCCGGCAAGGACGCACTGGAGCTGTGCGACGAGCTGACCGAGCGCATCGGCCTGCAGCCGATGCCGCTGACCTGGCCGGTCGGTGTCGCCGGGGACTTCCGCGGCGTGCGTGACCTGCGCACCGGCGACCTGGTCCGCTACGAGCGCACCGCGGGCGGCGCCACCGTCGCACCCGAACTCCACGTCACCGCCGCCGACGCCGCGGTGCAGGAGGGCGACGCGTGGCAGCGGGCGGTCGAGGAAGCGGACCTGGTGCGGGACTCCGGCGGCCAGTTCGACCTCGACCGGTTCCACACCGGATCGGCCACGCCGGTGCTGTTCGGCGCCGCCCTGGCGAACTTCGGTGTCCGTCAGCTGCTGGACCTGCTCGTGGAACTCGCTCCGCTGCCGGCGCCGCGCATCGACGTGACCGGGTCGGACCGTGCGCTGGACGCACCGTTCTCGGCGTTCGTGTTCAAGGTCCAGACCGGAATGGACCGGGCGCACCGCGACCAGATCGCGTTCGCGCGCGTCTGCTCAGGCCGCTTCGACCGGGGCATGGTGGTCACCAACGCCACCACGAACCGGCCGTTCGCCACGAAGTACGTGCAGCAGGCGTTCGGCCAGCAGCGCGCCACGATCGACACCGCCTACCCCGGCGACGTCATCGGCCTGGTGAACGCCACCGCCCTGCGCGTCGGTGACACGCTGTACGCGGACAAACCCGCCGTGCGGTTCCCCGGCCTGCCCAGCTTCGCTCCCGCCCACTTCGCGGCGGCCCGCGTGACCGACCTGGGCCGCGCCAAGCAGTTCCGCACCGCCGTGGACCAGCTGGCGTCCGAGGGTGTCGTCCAGGTCCTGCGCTCCGACCGGCGCGGTGCGGCCACGCCCGTGTTCGCCGCCGTCGGACCCATGCAGTTCGAGGTCGCGGCGCACCGCATGGCCACCGAGTTCGGTGTCGCCATCGCCCTGGACCACCTGCCCTACACCACCGTGCGGCGGCTGCCCGATGCCAGCCAGCGCGGCGTGGTCGACCGCAACAGCCGCAGCGAGGTGCTCACCCGCGACGACGGCACCGACCTGGCGCTGTTCACCGACGACATCGCGCTGAGCGTGCTGTGCAGCCTGCACCCCGAACTCGTGGTCGAGCCACTGGTCGGCGCGGGCGCCTGAGCCGCTGGCCCGATCGTCTCGTTCGCCGCGTTCGTCACCAGGCCACTTCGGCCGGCAACGGCCTGCGGTGACTCCGGGGCTGCCGCTGCCGGCGGATCCACTCGGCGTCCCGGCAGGCCCGCAGCAGGCCCGCCACGGTCGCGACCGTCACGTGCGATCGCAGGCCCTCCGGCACCCGCGGCGGCACCAGGGGATCCACGCCGACCACCGCCACCGGGACCCGCTCGCGGACCGCGCAGACAACGCCGAACTCCCGGGCGGTCAACTCGGGTTCCTGGCCGCGGACGTCGACCATCAGGTCGGCAGGTGCCCCGCGGTCCAGTGGGCAACGCCGTCCCGGGCGCAACGCCTGGCACAGCCCGGAACGGTCGTGGCAGGCACTGACCTGGTGACCGGCCGCCCGCAGCGCGTCCACCACCGACGCCGACTCACCGAACGCCGCTTCCGTGACGACGACATGCATGGCGCACCGCCTTTCCTCGGCTCCCACCCCACCGTCCGCGGCACGTCACGCCCAGAGCGGCAAGGCTCCGGCTCGATGGCCGAACGTCCGTCGTGCCGATGACCAACGGCCACCGATCGAGCTGCGCTCGACTCCGGCACGCCGAGGGCCGTGGCACCTACCGTTCCGGCCCGGACGGAAGGACACGGCCCATGAGGTTCACCGATCGCAGGCAGGCAGGCCGGCTGCTCGCCGAGCGGCTGGTCCACTGGCGCAGCCGGGCACCGATCGTGCTCGGCGTGCCCCGGGGCGGAGTCCCCGTGGCATTCGGGGTCGCCGAGCGGCTGGGTGCCCGGCTCGACGTCCTCGTCGCACACAAACTCGGTGTCCCCTACCAGCCCGAGGTGGCGATGGGAGCAGTGGCGGAGGGAGGCGTCGACCTCCTGGCGGATGCCGTGGTGCGTGCCTGTGACGTGACGCGTCAGGAGGTGGCGGCCGTCCGGGACCAGGCTCGCGAGGAGGTCACCCGACGCGTGGAGCTGTACCGTGCCGGCCGGGACCGCTTGTCCCTCGACGGGCAAGTGGTGATCATCGTGGACGACGGCATCGCGACCGGAGCGACGGTCCGCGCCGCGTGCGTGGCGGCACGCGATGCCGGCGCCATCCGCGTCGTCGTGGCCGTGCCGGTCGCACCCGCGGACGCCGTGCGCACACTGTGGCCGGACGCTGACGGCCTGGTGACGCTGACCACCCCGGACGACCTCGTCGCCGTCGGCGCCTGGTACGACGACTTCCACCAGGTCACCGACGACGAAGTGACGTCGTTGCTCGATGCCGCCGGCAGCCGGTGGACCGTCGAGAACGAGCCGATCGTGGTACCCGACCAGCGGGCACCGAGCGAACCCCTGCCGGAGCACGCCGTCGGCCTGGTGATCCTGCCGTACAGCGGCGCCACCGCACGCTTCGGCACCCGCGGCCAGTCGGTGTCCGACAGCCTCAGCCAGATGGGCTACCGGACCGTGCTGGTCGACCTCCTCACCGCGGACGAGGAGCGCAGGCGTGGTCGCGTGCACGACGTGGCGCTGCTGGCCGACAGGCTGCGGGACGCCATCCGCGCGGAGCGGAACAGCGGCGAGTGGCTCGGCTGCTTCGCCACCGGCACGGGTGCCGCCGCGGCCCTGTGGACCGCCGCCGATCCGGACAGCGACATCGGTGCGATCGTCTGCCACAACGGACGTGTCGACCTGGCAGGCCCGCGGCTGGCCGACGTGACGGCGCCGACGCTGCTGGTCGTCGGGGCCCGGGACAGGTTCCTGTTGGACGTCAACCAGCAGGCCGCCATCCACCTGCGGTGCCCGAACGAACTGCACGCCGTGCCCGGCGCGACCGACCAGTTGAACTCCCCGGAGGCCCAGATGGTGGTCGCCGAACTCGCCGGCCGATGGTTCGACAAGTGGCACAGTCACCCCGTCGCCCGGGCCGCCGCCGGAGCCGGACGATGAGCACCGCACGCACCGTTCGTGGTTCCGGTCCCTCGCGTGCCACCGCCGCGGCCGCGCGCACGGCGCCGGCCGGTCGAACACGTCGGCCAGGTTCTCGGCCGCCGGCACGGTGGCGGGACGCCGTGCAGCGAACGGCGCCACGAACAGAACCGCTCGGCGCCCGCCTCGGCCAGCGCGTCCGCCTTGTGCCGGCCGGTCAGCGCGCCGTACTGGCGCTCGTTGAGCCGCCACAACCGGTACACCGAAGCCCATGGCGGGTCCAGTTCGTCGAGCATGCGAGACCTGGGCGGTCATGCCGTGGTCCCGGCAGGTCCGGATCGCCCGGAGTGTCTCGGTGACGGTCCCGGCCTTTGAGCTTGATCAGCGAGGAGTTGGCCAGGCCGTTGCGGGCTCCTTCGGCGATCCGCGGTTCGCCGTTGGCATCGGCCTCCACCTCGTCTCGTGTGGTCGCGCCCGATGGTCGACGATCGGGCGCCCACGCACCGGAGTCGAAGGTCCCCGGCAGCCGGGCCGGATGCCCCGGACCACCGCCGAGTCGGGGGTTGCTCCTCGTCCCGCGCTCCGGGGCCGTCCGGCTCTGCCGCCGCCTGTCGGACCGGGACGACGATGTCTGTCGGTGGGACAAGGGAACCGGAGGTGTGTGATGACCGTGCTGCCCTCGGCGATCGCTTCGGTCGCCCGGAGAATCCGACTGGCCGTCCGACGCGAGAGCGTCGTACCGCAGGCGTTGCCCAGCAGCCCCGGCGACGTCGAACGGATGGTGACGGCGCGGCTGCTGGCCGGGCAACTGGACCGCACGCTGTACCAGGACTGCATGGCCGCCATCGCGGCGACCGTCAGCCGGACCGAGCACGACATCGACTGGTGACCGGTAGGAGACCCACGCGCCGCCCGGCCCGCGGCATCGACAGGCCACGTCGATCGTCGACGAACACCTCCGGCACGCGCCCGGTTCGGTACCCGTTCTGGATACCGAACCGGGCTTCTTCGCGGCACCGGGCTCGTTTCCCGGGAGATCCGTCCCACCGATCGGACCAAAGACCTGGGGGACCCGTCCGGACGGCTCCCCGTAGCAGTACCGGAGAGGGCCGGTCCGACGACCTCCTCCTCTGCTCGCACCGTCTGTGCCGGCGCGACACTCGGCGCGACGGGATCGACAGCGACGGCGGGAGGCGGACATGGTGGCACAGCGGGATTCCGGTGTGGTCGTCCGACAGGCACCACCGATCGGCAGTCGGGTGGTGGTCAACGGCGGGCGGTACGCCTGGGACCAGGGCATCGTCGTGCGGCGCGAACCCGACCTGCGCCCCGGTTCGGTGTGGGTACGGCTGATCCGCGCGGGCACCCATCTGGTGCCGGTCTTCCGACTGTCCATGGTCGACGAACCGGTCACCGTGAACGGCAGCGAACCGTCCCGCGGAGAGCCCGACGTCCCGGCGGTCGAGGCCTTTGATCAGCTGATCGCGGAGCGAAGTTCCCTGTCCGGTGCGCGGCGGTGACCGCCAGGATCGTCTCCGGCAAGCCGAACGACGAATGCGAAACGAACGGAGACACATCATGCGGCGCAGGGTTTTCGACGTCCTGGCCAGTGCGGCGGCCCTCGTCCTGGTGGTCGTGCTCGCGGTGGCCGGCGGACTGGCCTTGTGGGGCTACAACTTTGCCAACTCCAACGTCCACGACCAGTTGGCACAACAGCAGATCACGTTCCCCGCGGCCGGCAGCCCGGCGCTGGCCGGCAAGGAGATCGGCCCTTACCTCGACCAGTACGCGGGCCAGCAGTTGACCACCGGTGACCAGGCCGAGGCCTACGCCAACCATTTCATCGCCGTGCACCTCCGGTCACACCACAGCAGACGAACGCCTAGCAGTGGCGACGATTTCGCCGCCGGTCACGTGACCGGCGGCGAAATCGTGTTCCGGCTCAGGTGTACCAGGCATCGACCAGGAAACCGTCGTTGCCGGCGACCTGCTGGGACGAGCCCGCCGTCATCAGCTCGACGACCGCCCGGTTGTCCAGGTCGCCCACCGGATAC
>DASZXM010000327.1:0-2132 GCA_035546415.1 Pseudonocardiaceae bacterium | reverse complement strand
CCGGAGACGGTCGCCGTCGGGGACCTGCACGGGTTGTTGCTGCGCGCGGACGGTGCCGGTCCGGGGCCGTTGGTGGTTCGGGTGCACGGTGGCCCGCACCTGGCGTGGGGCACGTCGTTCAACGTGGACGACCAGGTGTTGGTGAGCGCCGGTTTCCATGTGCTGCTGCCGAATCCCAGTGGGAGTGCCGGGCGTGGCGCGGAGTTCCGGGCGCGGACCGTGGGCCAGTGGGGTGTGCGGGACTACGACGAGTTGATGGCGTTCGTGGATCACGTGGTGGACGCCGGGATCGCCGATCCTGACCAGTTGTACCTGGCGGGTGGGAGTTATGGCGGTTTCCTGATCAACTGGGCAGTGACGCGGACCAACCGGTTTCGGGCTGTCGTGTCCGAACGGTCCATTTCGAATTTCCTGTCCAAGTTCGGGACGTCGGACAACGGGTACACCACCAACCGCCACGAGTTGGGTGGGGCGGACGTGCTGGACGACGGCGTGTTGGAGTTGCTGGAGCGGTCACCGCTGCGGCACGCGGCCGCGATCACGACGCCGATGTTGTTGATTCACGGGGAGGACGACTACCGCTGTCCGATCGAGCAGTCGGAGCAGTTGTTCGTGGCGTTGCGGAGGTCGGGGGTGGAGGCTCGGTTCGTGCGGTTTCCCGGGGAGAGCCACGGGCTGGCGACGGGTGGGCGCCCGGGGAACCGGATCGCCCGGCTGGAGTTGATCCTGGACTGGCTGATCGATCATCGGGACCGAGCGGTGGCGGGTGGGGCCGGCGTGGCCTGACGTCAGCGGGCCAGGCGGTGGGCCAGCCATTCCAGGGCCAGCGGGTAGCGGTAGTCGATGCCTCCGTGGCCTGCTTCGAAGAGTTCGAACGACACCTTGTCCTCGGGCAGGCCGATGTCCTTGAGTGCCTTGTGGAACGCCGTCGCTCCCAGGTCCAGGTACCACTCGTCCTTCGTGCCCGCGTCGATCCACACCGCCCGCAGCGACCGCACCGCGTCCGCGAACTTTCCGACCATGCGGACCGGGTCCCAGTCCAGCCAGCGCTGCCATTCCGCCGGTCGCAGGACACCCGTCGTCGGGTCGAACGGGAGCACCACCGTGCCGTCGTCGTCCGCCGAGAAGCACGACGAGCACCCCAGGAGCATCAGGAGGACCATGTCGCCGTCCTTGGTGAAGGACGGGCGGGAGGTGAAGTCGTCCCACCAACGCCAGATGTCGCCGTCGTACTCGCGCAGGTACCTGGTCGCCTTGGCGAACTCCGGGACATAGCTGTGCTCGTACAGTGAGTCGCCCGCGTGGGTGGCCAGGGCGCCGAACAGGTCAGGGCGGAGCATCGGGGTGATCATCGCGCCGAAGCCGCCGGACGACTTGCCGGAGATGGCCCGTGACTCGCGGTCGGCGAGCGTGCGGTAGTGGGCGTCGACCCACGGGACTATCTCGTCGCACAGGTACGAGTGGTACCTGCCGGTGCCCGGCGAGTCCACGAACTGGCTGCCGCCGTAGCGGGTCCACGCGTCCACGTACACGACGACGCAGCCGGGCGCCCTACCCTCCGCGAAGACCGCGTCCGCCGTTTCCGGGAACGGCTGGCGGAACGGCATGCGGTTGCCCCACATGCCCAGGTGGCCGGTGTAACCCTGGATCACGTACACCGCCGGGTACCGGGTGTCCGTGTCGTCGTAGCCCGGCGGCACGTACACCCACAGCGGGCGTTCGTGCGGGTCGCCGAGCGGGTTGTCGCGCAGCAGGGTCGAGGTGAACGTGTGGCGGTCGAGGCGGCCGGCCAGTTCGTGGTCCCAGGGCAGCATGGTCAGGAGTCAACATGCCCGGCCAGCAGTTGGTCAACCTCCGCGCTGGTGGGAGCCGTCGCCGGGCCGTGGCGGGTCACCGCGATGGCCGCCGCCGCGTTGGCCCGCAGTGCCGCGGCCGTCGCCGGCAGGCCGGCCGCCAGAGCCGCGGCGAACGCGCCCACGTGTGCATCACCTGCGCCGTTCGTGTCGACCGGTTGTACCGGGAACGGGCGGATCCGGGTGGGGGTTGCGCTCTCCGCGAACAGCAGGCAGCCGTGTTCGCCGGTGCGGACGATCATTCCCGGGCGGGTGGGTATGGCCGTCGCCTCGCGTTCG
>DASZXM010000326.1:0-2405 GCA_035546415.1 Pseudonocardiaceae bacterium | reverse complement strand
CGGGCCACCGGTCCGCGGACCGATCGGCGGTCCGCCGGTGTTGCCGGCCCCGATCGATCCGGGACCTCCGATGTACCCGATCGGCAGTCCGCCGGTGTCGCCCGAGCCGATCGATCCGGGGCCGCCGGTCTTCGGGCCGATCGGGCCGCCGATGTACCCAATCGACCCGGAGCCACCGGTCGAGCCCGGGCCGATCGATCCGTTGCCGATCATCGGGAAGCCCAGGCAGAAGAACCCGATGCCGATCATCGGCAGGCCGCGGCCCGCGCCGATCCAGCCGTTGGGCACCGGCGGTGGCGGCGCCGGCCAGGTCCAGGTCGACCTGGCCCACCTCACTACCACCGGCACCAACGCCACCCAACTCGGCGCCGACATGCTCAGCACGGTGCAGCGCGGCACTACCGCCCTGGCCGAGGTCGGCCAACACGCCGGCTGGGCGATCAGCGGTGCCCTCGGCCGCTGCGCCGCGGGGTGGCAGGCGCAGCTGACCAGCACGTCCCAGGCGGTCGACACGGTCGGCACGCGCCTGGCCGACACCGTGGCCCACTACCGGGACACCGAGAACACCAACGCCACCGCGTTCCGCTCGATCGGTCAGGAGATCCAGAGATGATCGGATTCAGCGACCTGGTGAACGCCGATCCGCAGGTCTTCCACGACATCGCCGACCGGTGGGACGGCCTGGCCACTGACGTCGAGGCGCACCACCAGCAGTTCCAGAGCCAGGTGGCCGGAAGCATCACCGGCGGCTCGTGGACCGGGCAGGCCAACCAGGCGGCCGCCCGATCGGTCGCCACCACCGACCAGAACTTCGCGACGCACGCCCCGAACCTGCGCAGCGTCGCGGCCACCGTGCGGCAGTCCGCGGCGAACTTCGCCGACGCCCGGTCACGGGTCCAGGCCATGCGGCAGCAGGCGGCGAAGCTCGGCCTGATCGTGGACGCCAACGGTGGCGTGTCGGTCGATCCGACGAAGCTGTCGGCCGACATGGCGGAACTGCCGACCACGATGGCGGCCGCCCAGGTGATCGCCAAGGAGATCTCCGGCGCGGTGTCGTCGGCCAACGACGCCGACCAGCGCGCGGCCAACGCCGTCGACGCGCTCACGCCGCAGGGGGCGACAACGCCGGAGAAGGCCGTTCCCGTCGGTGGCCGGACGGGCGTCGACCCGAACACGCCACCGCAGGCGCCGCCCGCCGGCAGCGACCCGGCCGCCGTCCGGAAGTGGTGGGACAGCCTGTCGCAGGCCCAGAAGAAGGCCGAGGCCGACAGCGATCCGGAGTATGTCGGCAAGACCGACGGCATCCCGGACGCCGCGCGCGACTACGCCAACCGGAAGGTGCTGGCCAAGCTGATCGCCACCACGCCGGCCAGCGACAAGGACAAACTCGCCGGGCTGAAGTCGCTGCAGGCCACCTTGAACAAGTCACCGCTGCCGCGCGGTACCGGCGGCTACGACCAGGACGGCTTCCCGACGACGGACGTGCCGAGCCAGACCAAGGGCAAGTTCCTGCTCGGCATCGACACCAAGTCCAACGGGCACGTCATCCTGGCCACCAACAATCCGGACGCGGCGCACAACGTGGTGACGTGGGTGTCCGGCGTCGGCACGAAGCTCGACGGCCAGAACGCCGGATGGGCCAGTGGCATCCCGGACGGCATGGCGAAGCAGGCGGGCGGGAACACGGCCGTGGTGGCCTGGATGAACTACGACGCGCCGCAGTGGTCCGACCCGGGCGGCGTCGCCGGCACCCAGGACGCGCAACACGCGGCGCCGGCGCTGGTCCAGTTCGAAAAGGGCCTGAGTGCCACGCATTCGGCCACGACGCCGATGCACAACGTGCTGATCGGCCACAGCTACGGGTCCAGCGTCGTCGGCGAGGCCGCCAAGGCGGCCGGGCCGGGCGGCCTGAGCAGCCTGCACGTCAACGACGTGATCGCGATCGGCAGCCCCGGCATGGACGTGCCGAACGCGCAGGCACTGGGCATGCCGCCGGGTCACGTGTTCGCGTCGAAGGCGGTCTACGACCCGGTGCCGCTGTCCACGGCGGGCGGCCCGCTCGACCCGCATGGCGCCGACCCGGCCGACCCGTCGTTCGGCGCCAAGGTGTTCGACTCGGGCTGGGGGAGCGCGACGGACCCGTCGGCGTCCCACGGCTCGTACTTCAACAGTGGCCCCGGGTTGACGAACATGGGCCACATCATCGCCGGTGACTACGGCGCGGTAACGGCACCGACCTGGCAGGAACTCGCGGCGGAGGGCGCCGAGAAGGGCGCGGTGACGGGCGTCGGGCTCGGTCTGCTGGGCCTGTGACCGGGGGAGGCGTGGCCGGGCGGCCGGTCACCGCCCCTCCACGCGGCGCGGCAAATGTTCACCGGCCGTCGGTGTGCAGGTCGGTGGGCGCC
>DASZXM010000325.1:0-6309 GCA_035546415.1 Pseudonocardiaceae bacterium | reverse complement strand
AGCGACGATGCGGACCTGTCGGCGCTGGTGGGGCGACTGTGGGTGGAGCGACCACGAGGTGTGCTCCCGGTGGATGGCCTGAACAGCCAAAACCCGGTCCCACCTGCGGTGGAACCGGGTTCCGACGTACTACATCTGGTCGGGACGACAGGATTTGAACCTGCGACCCCCTGACCCCCAGTCAGGTGCGCTACCAAACTGCGCCACGCCCCGGCTGTCTTGCGGTGTTCACCCTACCGCATCCGGTCCCGATTGCTGGATGCGGGTGGTGATATAGCAGGAACCCGCCTGGGCCAGGGGTTCCTGGCTCCTGCGGGTTCCTGCGCTCCCCTCGGCCCGTGGCATCTCCCCCGATGCCGACCGGATCACTATCTTGCGTCCAGCGCTGGTTCGGTACCGTCGTTAGTTGGTTCTGTCGGATCGACTTTGGACTGTTCGTAACCGTCGATGGGCAGGTGGGCACGGACCGTGAACACGTCGGGGGCCGGGCGTTCCACTTCCAGGTGTCCGCCTACCGATGCCGCTCGTTCGGCCATGCCGGTGAGGCCCAGGCCGCCTGGTTCCGCGATCGTGCCGGGGAGGACCATCGTCGGGGGGCCGCTGGTGATCGTGACCGTCAGGGCCGCGTCCGCTTGCGTGATCGTCACCCTGACCGGTGAGCCGGGGGCGTGTTTGGCGGCGTTGGTCAGTGACTCCTGGACTATGCGGAACACCGCTCGGCCTACCTGGGGGACCACCTCCGCCGGTGTTGCCGTGTAGTCGACCTGCATGCCGGCCTGTCTCGCCCTGGTGACCAACTCCTGGACCTCGGGGATTCCGCCTCGGTCGGCCACCAGGCCCAGTGCCGTGCGCATTTCGCCCAGGGAGGCCTTCGCCAGGCCGCGCATGCGTTGCGCCGCCTGTCTCGTGTCCGGTTCCGCCGTTGTCGCCTCCAGGGCCGCCGCCTCCACCGCGATCAGGGTCGCGTGGTGGCCCACCGCGTCGTGGATCTCTCTGCTGATCCTCGCTCGCTCCGCCGACCTGGCCCGTTCGGCTCTCGTCTCCAGTTCCGTCGCTCGGGCCTGTTGGAGTTCGCGCAGCGATGCCGCCAGGCGTTGACGGGTGGCCACCAGGACGCCCAGGGCCGACGGGGCCGTGAGGGACAGGACCGCGAACAGGACGCTCATCGCCGCGTCCCGGACCGGGAGCGGGGTGGTCAGGAAGACCGTCGTTTCGATCGTTGTCACCGCTACCGCCACCCACGCCACCACGATCCACGGGGAACGGGATGTACGGCCCATTCGGAACAAACCGAACTGGGCGGGGGCCAAGCCCAGTTGGCCGGCCAGGCCGACCAGGCAGAACAGCATCGCCAGCCACGGCCAGCGCAGGCGCAGCGGGAGCGCCGCGCACGCCACGATCGCCGCCGTGTGGCCCCACGGCACGGCCGTCGGGTACGACAGCAGCACGACCGCCAGGGAGACGCCGACGACCACGATTTCCTGCGCCGCCAGCCGCACCGGCGGTGGGCACGTCATCGGCGCTCGAAGGACCGCCCTCGCCGTCCGGCGGACCGTCCTCGGGAGCGTCATCGCCGTTCGACGGACCGCCTTCGGGAGCGTCATCATCGTTCCGCTCCGCCGTTGATGCGCTGGGCTACCAGTGCCGCCTGGACGCGGTTGCGGACTCCCAGCTTGTTCAGCAGCGCCGACACGTAGCTCTTCACCGTGGCCTCCGCCAGGCCCAGTTGTCTGCCGATGGCCGCGTTGGAATGGCCGTGGGCCACCAGGTCCAGGACCTGGCGTTCGCGGCCGCTCAGTTCCGTGACCGCTCGGGCCGACCGCAGTTGGCCGCCGGACTGGCGCAGCAGTGGGAGCAGGCGGGCCGTGATTCTCGGGTCCAGGACCGCGCCGCCCGCTGCCAGGTCGACGACCGCGCGGACCAGGGCGTCCGGTTCGGCGTCCTTCAGCAGGAAACCCTGTGCGCCCAGGTCCAGGGCCTGTGCCACGTACTCGTCGACGTCGAAGGTGGTGAGCATCGCGCACACCGGCGGGTCGCGCAGTTCCTGGATCCGGCGCAGCGCGACCAGGCCGTCGACACCGGGCATCTGGACGTCGATGAGAGCCACGTCGGGGCCGTGCGTGATGACCGCCTCGACCAGGCCGGCGCCGTCAGCCGCCTCGGCGACGACCGCGACCCGGCCGCCGGTCTCCAGCAGGACCCGCAGGCCGCGCCGCAGCAGCGCCTCGTCGTCCGCGAGCACGAGACGCACCGGTTGTCGTTGTTCCGGCTCGGGCACGCAGTTCTCCCGTCCACCCCGACCGTCCTGCCGTCTCGTTCCTACCAGGCAGGACGGGCCGAAAAAACTCAGCGTCAGGATTTGCGGCCGCGTTTCTCCCGGACGCGGACCGAAATGCGAACCGGGCTGCCCTTGAATCCGAACGTTTCGCGGAACTTCCGTTCGATGAACCGTCGGTAGCCCGCCTCCAGGAAACCCGTGGTGAACAGCACCAGCGTCGGGGGCCGGACACCGGCCTGGGTGGCGAAGAGGACCTTCGGCTGCTTGCCGCCGCGCACCGGCGGCGGCGTGGCGGCGACCAGGTCGGACAGCCACGAGTTCAGCTGGCCGGTGGGCACCCGCTGGTCCCACGACCGGAGGGCGCCGCGCAGCGCGGGGGCCAGTTTGCTGACGGCGCGTCCGGTCAGCGCCGAGACGTTGACCCGGTCCGCCCAGGTCACCCGGGTCAGGTCGCGGTCCAGTTCCTTCTCCAACTGGTGGCGGCGGTCCTCGTCGACCAGGTCCCACTTGTTGAACGCCAGCACGACCGCGCGGCCGGACTCGACGACCATGGTCAGCACCCGCAGGTCCTGTTCGGTGATCGGCTCGCTGGCGTCCAGCAGCACGATCGCCACCTCGGCCGCGTCCAGCGCCGCCTTCGTGCGCAGTGACGCGTAATACTCCATGCCGCTGGCCGTGTTGACCTTCTTGCGCAGGCCCGCCGTGTCGACGAACCGCCAGACCTCGCCGTCCAGTTCGACCAGTGAGTCGACCGGGTCGACCGTGGTGCCGGCGACCGCGTCCACCACGGACCGCTGCTCGCCGGTGAGCTTGTTGAGCAGGCTGGACTTGCCGACGTTCGGTTTGCCGACCAGTGCGACCCGGCGCGGGCCGCCGCCCGTCGCGAACGTGTCCCGGGGCGTTTCGGGCAGAGCGGTCAGAATGGCGTCCAGCAGGTCTCCGGAGCCACGGCCGTGCAGACCGCTGACCGGGTGCGGCTCACCCAGGCCCAGCGACCACAGCGTGGCGATGTCCGCCTGGGTGCGCTGGTCGTCGGCCTTGTTCGCGGCCAGCAGCACCGGGCGCTTGGAGCGGCGCAGCACTCGCGCGACCGCCTCGTCGGTCGCCGTCGCGCCGACCATGGCGTCGACGACCAGCAGCACCGCGTCCGCCGTGTCCATCGCCATCTGGGCCTGGGCAGCGACCGCTCCTTGCAGGCCCTTGGCGTCCGGTTCCCAGCCGCCGGTGTCGACGACGGTGAACCTGCGGCCGTTCCACAACGCGTCGTACGCGACGCGGTCGCGGGTCACGCCGGGGACGTCCTGCACGACCGCCTCGCGGCGGCCGAGGATGCGGTTGACCAGCGTGGACTTGCCGACGTTCGGTCTGCCGACGACGGCCAGCACCGGCTGGGCGACGGCGTCGCCGCCCTGGTCGTCCGTTGTGGACGGATCATCGACAGCCCAGTCGGACTCGTCGACCCACGTCCCGTCCAGATCACTCACGTGTTTCCACTTTCCGCTCAGTGCCGGCTCGCAGCCGGTCCAGTTCGCTCACCAGGTCGGCCAGCGCGGTCCGCACCTGTTCGGTCGCGGCCGTGAGACCGGCCCGGCCGGGCTGTGCCGGCACGGGCAACGGTTGGCCGATGAGCACGTCGACACGGGGGCGCCAGCGCCGTTTCGCGCCCGCCGGGCGCAGCGTGCCGCGGCACGCCACGGGCAGCAGCACCGCGCCGGCCGACCGTGCCAGCCACGCGGCGCCGTTGTGCGCCTCGGTCACGTCGCCCGCGCCGCGGGTGCCTTCCGGGAAGATGCCGACCAGGCCACCGCCGCGCAGCACGGCCAGTGCCGTCTGCAGTGGCGCGCGGTCGACGACGCCCCGCCGGATCGGGATCTGGCCGACGCGCCGCAGCAGGAAGCCGAGCGGGCCGGCGAACAACTCCGACTTGATCAGGAACACCGGTCGCCGCCGCAGCGCCGTCACGATCACCGGGCCGTCCAGCATCGAGCTGTGGTTGGCCACCAGCACCACCGGGCCGCTCGCCGGCACCCGGTCGCGGCCGTGCAGCCTGCGGCGCACCAACAGCGACATCACGCCGGGGAAGACGAAGCGGCCGAACCTGTGCAGCCAGAGCCACGTGCCGGCGGGTAGGTCGGGCGCAGCGGGCGAGGTCACCGCGTCACCGCTTGGTCGCCCGCGTCGACAAGCATGTCTCGTCCATCCACAAGGGACACCAGGCGGGAGATGACGCCGTCCACGTTGAGATCCGTCGTGTCGACCTCGACCGCGTCGTCGGCCGCGCGCAGCGGCGTGGTGCGGGTGTCCAGCGCGTCACGGCGGTCCACGTCGGCCCGCGTTTCGTCTACAGTAGACATCCGGCCGGCCGCGTTGTCCTGGCGGGTGCGCCGCCGGGCGCGGGCAGCGGCGCTGGCGGTCAGGTAGACCTTCAGGCCGGCGTCGGGCACGACGACAGTGCCGATGTCCCGGCCCTCGACGACGATGCCGACACCGGACTCGACCGCGTCCGCCACGATCCGCCGCTGTTCGGCGCGCAGCACGGCACGCACCTCGGGAATGCCGGAGACCGCGGAGACGGCGGCGGTGACCTCGGGGCCGCGGATCTCGGTGGCCACGTCCGCGCCTGCGAGGCGGACCGTCGGCGCCGCGGGATCGGTGCCCATGGCCGGGACGCTGGCGTGCGCCAGCTCGACCACGGCCGCCCGGTCGGCGGGGTCGACGCCGGCGCGCAGCACGGCCAGCGTGACCGTGCGGTACATGGCGCCGGTG
This sequence comes from Pseudonocardiaceae bacterium, assembly GCA_035546415.1. Taxonomy (GTDB): domain Bacteria; phylum Actinomycetota; class Actinomycetes; order Mycobacteriales; family Pseudonocardiaceae; genus DATEPR01. The sequence goes on along the minus strand of DASZXM010000325.1, from coordinate 1,265 downwards.
TCCAGGTAGCGGGCGTGGAGTGCACCGGCCAGCCGTCGTGCCACCGTCGACTTGCCGGTGCCGGACGGCCCGTCCAACGCCACAACACCCCGCAGGGCTGCCGCTCCGCGTGTCACCGCGCTCCTCGCTTCTGAAGGGTCTCCGATGGGCTCGGGTCAATAGTCAACGATCGTGTGACACCCGCTTCAGCAGTCCATTCTGCCCGCTGACCGCCCGACCCCGTTGAGCCGGGCCGACTCCCGTGTTACAAACATCACAATCAAACATCATCGAACATGTGGGGGCGGGCGCACATGGCCGGGTCGAAGCGGTACGTCCTCCTCGGTGCGATCGCCCTGGTCGGGGCGTTCTTGACCGGTGTTGCCCCGGCCGCTGCCGAGGCCAACGGGGTGGCCCTGACCCCGCAGATGGGCTGGAGCAGCTGGAGCTTCATCCGGAGCAACCCAACAGAGGCGAACATCGAGGCGCAGGCCAAGGCCATGCACGACACCGGCCTGACCGCCCACGGCTACACGTACGTCAACATCGACGACTTCTACTACCTCGATCCCGCGACCACCGTGGACGCCTACGGCCGCTGGGTGACCGACACCGGCAAGTTCCCGGACGGCATGGCCGCCGTCGCCGGCTACGTGCACGGGCTGGGCGAGAAGTTCGGGATGTACCTGACGCCGGGCATCCCGGTGGCCGCCTACCAGCAGAACACCCCGATCCAGGGCACCAGCTACCACGCGCGCGACATCGTGTCGGACACCAGCCGCTACGAGGCGAACTACAACTACGGCAACGGCGCGATGTACTTCATCGACTACGCGAAGAACCCCACTGCGGCGCAGGCGTTCCTGAACTCGTGGGCGGACGAACTGGCGTCCTGGGGCGTGGACTACGTCAAGCTGGACGGGGTCGGCGACGGTGACATCGGCGACGTGCAGCACTGGTCGCAGGCGCTCGACCAGACCGGCCGGCCGATCCACTTCGAGCTGTCCAACTCGCTGGACGTGCACAACGGCGCGCTGTGGCGGCAGTACGCGAACGGCTGGCGCATCGACGGCGACGTGGAGTGCTACTGCTCGTCCGGCTCGTACCCGCTGACGAACTGGAACAACGTGTCCGCCCGGTTCACCGACGAGCCCGGGTGGACGCAGTTCGCCGGGCCGGGCGGCTGGAACGACCCGGACTCGGTCGAGGTCGGCAACGGCTCCAATGACGGCCTGACGCCCGACGAGCGGCAGACGCAGCTGACGCTGTGGGCGATCTCGGCGGCA
>DASZXM010000324.1:0-9070 GCA_035546415.1 Pseudonocardiaceae bacterium | reverse complement strand
CCGCTGCGCGACGAGGAGTCCGAGGACCTGCACCGCAGGATCGACGTGGACTACAACGGCTGGTGGATGTGCCTGATCCCGCGGTCGGTCGTGCAGCGGCTGGGGCTCCCGCTGCCGCTGTTCATCAAGTGGGACGACGCGGAGTACGGCCTGCGCGCCGGCCGTGCCGGGTTCCCCACGGCCAGCCTGCCCGGCGTGGCGGTCTGGCACCTGCCGTGGTCGGACAAGGACGACACGACGGACTGGCAGGCCTACTTCCACCTGCGCAACCGGCTGGTCGTGGCCGCGCTGTACGGCGGCTCCGGCGGTCTGGCCATGATCGCGCAGAGCCTGCGCGGCGTCTGCAAACACCTGTTCTGCCTGGAGTACTCGACGGTGGCGCTGCAGGTGCGGGCCATCGCCGACTTCCGGGACGGCCCGGGGCGGCTGTTCCCGCTGCTCGGGTCGGCGTTGGAGGAGGTGCGGCGGGAACGGGCGTCGTTCGACGACGGCCGGGTGGTGGCGTCGGCCCGGGAGTTCCCGCTGCCCACGATGGACTCGGTGCGGGCGGAGCGGTTCGCCCGGCCACCGGTGGGCGCCGCCGCCAAGGCGTGGACCGTGGCCGACGGCCTGGTGCGCAACCTGATGCCGGTGCGGCGGCAGCACCACCGGCGGCCGCAGCTCAACGTCGCGGCCCGGGACGCCCGGTGGTTCCTGTTGTCGCGGGTCGACGGTGCGACCGTGGCCACATCGGACGGCCGGGGAGTGGCCTACCGCAAACGTGACCCGAGAACGTTCTGGCTGCTGCTGGGCAGATCCGTGGCCGCGCACATGGGGGTGGCGCGGGAGTGGCCGCGGCTGCGGCGCGCCTACCGGGCGGCGCGCTCGGAGCTGACGTCCCCGGAATCGTGGGAGCGGATGTTCTCCTAGCCCGCGCTACCGTTCCCGCGGCGGGCTGCCGTAGATCTGCCCGATGCCGGGCAACCGGTCGACGTGCGCGGCCAGCACGTGCGCGAAGTTGACCGCGATCGTCGAGCCGTTCGCCGCGGTGATCGTCTCCACCGCGCCCTTCCGGATCAGGTCCGGCAGGCTGGCCGCCAGGTCGTCCACCGAGTCGCCGGGCACCGCGACCAGCAGCGGCTCACGGCCGCTGGCCAGGTGCAACACGAGTGCTTGCTTCGGATCGCTCATGTCATCGACCTCACCACCGAATCGATCAACCCCGCAAGGCGGGTTCGCCCTCAGCGCACTGCCCGACCAGCGGATTGCGCTCAGGGCGTAACTCTGCGTCCGCCCCCGGTGACCCCGACGATCCAGGATGGGGGACCCGAGGACGGTTAGTCGTTTCGTTCCGGTGAGAAACTGTTCGGCGTGAGTTCGGTTCCGTCAAACCTAGATCCGCGGTTGATCGCCGCCGCACTCGACTGTTTCCTCAGCTTCGGCGTCCGCAAGACCTCGCTGACCGACGTCGCGGACCGGGCCGGCGTGTCCAGGGCGACCGCCTACCGGACGTTCCACGACAAGAACGGACTGGTCAAGGCCGTTGCCGAAGCGGAGGTCGGGAGGTTCCTGCTCCGGCTGGACGAGGCGGTCACCTGGGAGGCCCCGCTGGCCGACGCACTGGCCGAGGCCATCACGTTCACTCTCAGCTATCTCAGCGACCACGCCGTGTTGCAGCGACTGATCACCCGGGAGCCCGAGCAGCTCACCGACCTGGTGGTGCCCCGGCCCGGTGAACCGTCGTTCGTGCAGGAACTGCTGCCGGCGGTCGTGGAGCGCTTCGTGCGGACTCACCACGACGTGCTGCGGGTGCCCGTCGACCAGGCCGCCGAACTGCTGCTGCGGATGTCGATCAGCATGCTGCTGTCCCCGAGCACGACACTGCCCGACCCCAGGGCACTGGCCGACCTGCTGATCGCCGGCATGGTGAGCCCGGACGGCAAGGCCGTCGAATCGGACAAGCCGGTCTCCTAGCTCACTTCTGGACTCACTTCCGGAAGAACCGCTCGGCCCGACCCTGCCGGACCAGGCGCAGCCACTCCAGGAACGCCTTCGGGTCCTTGCGCACGCCCAGGAAGTACAGCCCGAACCGGATGACCTCCAGTGCGCCGATCTTCCGCATCCCGGGCTGCGACAGCAGGTAGCCGCGGTTGCGGTACGTGTAGTAGCGCTTGATCGCATCGCCGGGGTCCTGGGCGTGGAACCGCCCACCCAGCATCGGCTTGAACTCCGCCGAGCCGTCCGGGTGCAGGTACGACACCTTCAGCGACGTGCCGAACGGCAGCCCGGAGCGCAGCAGCCTCCGGTGCATCTCGACCTCGTCACCGCGGACGAACAGCCGGTAGTCCGGCACCCCGATCACGTCCAGCGCGGACGCCCGGAACAGCGCGCCGTTGAACAGTGACGCGATGCCCGGCAGGAAGTCCGTGCCCAGCTCCTGCGTGGTGCGCTTCCACGTCAGGCCGCGGCGCAGCGGGAACGCCAGCCGGTCGGGTGTGTTGATGTCGGCGACCACGGGGGAGACCTCGGCCAGGTTCCGCCGCCGCGCCTCGCCCAGCAGCGTCGCCAGCACCGTCTCGTCGCCCGGGCGGCCGTCGTCGTCGGCCAGCCACACCCACTCCGCGCCCATCGCCAGCGCCGTCAGCATGCCCAGCGCGAATCCACCCGCGCCACCCAGGTTGCGGTGCGACACCAGGTACGTCGTGGGCACCGGGCAGGCCGCAACGACTTCCCGGGCCGGCTGGTCCGGACCGTTGTCCACGACCACCAGGTGGTCCGGCGGTCTGGTCTGCGCCGCGATCATCTTCAGCGAGTCGGCGAGCAGTTCGGTGCGGTGCCTGGTGACGACGACCGTCACCACGGCGCCGTCGCCCAACGGCTGGTCAACACTCATGCGTCAGCTCTTCTCCCGCACCGCTTCGGCCGTCACGCCGGTGCGCCCGCGTCGTGCTTGACGGTGTCGGCCAGACCGAGCCGCCGCAGCAGCTCCGGGGACGCGTTCTCGAACGGGTCCCGGCCCTTGTAGGCGGTCAGCACGTCGCGCAGGCCGCCTTGTTGCTTGACGTGGCCCTCGTCCATCCAGATGGCCGTGTCGCACAGCTCCATCAGGAACTCGTCCGAGTGGCTCGCGAACACCAGCAGACCGGATCGCTTCACCAGGTCCACCAGCCGGTTGCGCGCCTTGTCCAGGAACGCCGCGTCGACCGCGCCGATGCCCTCGTCCAGCAGCAGGATCTCCGGGTCGATCGACGTCACCACGCCCAGCGCCAGCCGCACCCGCATACCCGTGGAGTACGTGCGCAGCGGCATCTGGATGTAGTCGCCGAGCTCGGTGAACTCGGCGATCTCGTCGACCCGCTTCTCCATCTGCTTGCGGGTCATGCCCAGGAACAGGCCGCGGATGATGATGTTCTCCAGGCCGGAGATCTCCGGGTCCATGCCCACGCCCATGTCGAACACGGGCGCGATCTTGCCCTCGATCAGGGCCGAACCCCTGGTCGGCTCGTAGATGCCGGCCAGCAGCCGAAGCAGTGTCGACTTGCCGGCACCGTTGTGCCCGACCAGGCCGACTCTGTCGCCCTCGCGCAGCGACAGCGTGATGTCGTGCAGCGCCTCGATGATCGGCACCCGCTGGTCGGTGCCGATCTTGCCGCCGACCTTCCCGAGGACCGCCTTCTTCAGCGATCGCGTCTTCGCGTCGAAGATCGGGAAGTCGACCGACGCGTTCCAGACGTCAATGCTCACCATGTGTAGCGGCCTCACTCACACCCAGTAGGACACTCGGGCCCGATAGTTGCGCATGATCAGCAGAGCCATACCCCAACCGAGCACCGTGATACCGCCGACGGTAGCCCAGCTCCACCAATCCACGTGCTGGCCGGTCAGCGGGGCGCGCATGACCTGCACGAAGTGGTACAGCGGGTTCAGCTGGAACAGCACCTTCGCCCACTGCGCGTGGGCCTGGCCGTTGCCGAACAGGTCGTCCGGCGACCAGACGATCGGGGTCAGGTAGAACGCCAGCTGGATCACGCTGTTGATCACCTGTGGGATGTCACGGTACCTGGTCGAGATGATGCCCATGGTGAGCGTCAGCCACATGCCGTTCAGCGCCAGCAGCACGAAGGCCGGGATCGCGCTGAACGACCACAGGCCCAGGCCCGGATGCCACTGCCCGTACGGCGTGTCCATCTGGTACGGGTGGTCCAGCGACGGGAAGAAGATCACCACCATGATCACGTAGACGATCAGGTTGTGCAGCAGCATCAGCGTCTGGCGCCACACCGTCCGCAACGCGTACACCGTCAGCGGGGCCGGCAGGTGCTTGATCAGGCCCTCGTTGCTGATGAACGTGTCCATGCCCTCGGTGAGGCAGCCGTTGATGAAGCCCCACACGATGAACCCGGTGGTCACGTACGGCAGGAACACCGAGATCGAGTGGTGGAACAGGACGGCGTACAGGATGCCGAGGCCACACGCCGTCACACCCATGGAGATGGTGATCCACAGCGGGCCGATCACCGACCGCCGGTAGCGCTGCTTGATGTCCTGCCAGCCGAGGTGGGCCCACAGCTCGCGCTGGGCGGCGCCCTGGCGGATGTCGTCGATGGCCCGCCCGAAGGTCCGGCTCTTCGCCGCGGGCGGCGGCGTCACCGTGGGCGGCTCCAACGTGCTGGTCGCTTGCACGACATGGAGGGTACCGGCGGCCGACCACCGGTCCGGTGACCGGTGGGCAGAGCGTGACCAACACGATGCGTGTCCGCGGCGTCAGCTGACAGCGACATCACACGCGCCGCCGTCCCCGCTCGGCGACGCTCGCGCCGACGCCGCCGCGTTCCTACAGGTACTGCCCGGTGCTGCGCAGCGACGGACCGTCGTGGGCGTCGGCCCCCGTGCCCGGCGGGAGGGCTCCCCGGCGCATCTGCTCCAGCTGCACCCGCGCCGCCATCTGCTGGGCGAACAGGGCGGTCTGGATGCCGTGGAACAGCCCTTCCAGCCAACCCACCAGCTGCGCCTGGGCGATCCGCAGCTCGGCGTCGGACGGCGCACTGTCATCCGTGAACGGCAGGGACAGCCGTTCCAGCTCCTCACGCAGCTCGGGCGCGAGGCCGTCCTCCAGTTCCAGGATCGAGCGCTGGTGGATCTCCCGCAGGCGGTTGCGGCTCGCCTCGTCCAACGGCGCCGCCCGCACCTCCTCCAGGAGCTGCTTGATCATCGTGCCGATCCGCATCACCTTGGCCGGTTGCTCGACCAGGTTCGACACGTCGCCGGTGTTCTCGGCCGCGTCGTCGCCGGTCTCGGGCATCGGCGCGGTCCCCAGCGGCGTACCGTCCGGGCCGACGACCACGACGTGCCGCTGCCCACCGCCGTCCGCTGCGTCGGTCATGACTGCTCCTCCCAGGTTCGTCGCCGCCCAGCCTAGTCAGGTGCCGGCCCCCTCTCTCCGTGGCATTTCACGGCCTCCGTACGGTGTGCTCCATGGCGTTGGACGTCGCTCGAATTCGCGGGTTGTTCCCCGCGTTGGGCGACGGCTGGATTCACCTGGACGCACCGGCGGGAATGCAGATCCCCGAACAGGTGGCCACGGCCGTGTCCATGGCCCTGCGGGCTCCCGTGTCCGGTCCCGGTGGGCTGTTCCCCGCGTCACAGCGGGCCCAGGCGATCGTCGACGCGGCCCGCCGCGCGATCGCCGACCTCGCGGGCGCCGATCCGGCCGGCGTGGTCCTGGGACCGAGTTCGGCCGTGCTGCTGGCCCGGCTCGCCGACGCGCTGGGCGCGAGCTGGCTGATCGGCGACGAGGTCGTGGTGTCCCGGCTGGACAGCCCGTCCAACACGGCACCGTGGCAGCAGGCGGCGCAGCGCTGCGGCGGCATCGCCCGCTGGGCCGAGGTGGACATCGAGACGTGCGAACTGCCCGCGTGGCAGTACGACGACCTGGTGACGGCCCGAACGAAGGCGGTCGCCATCACGGCGGCGTCCGGCGCTGTCGGCACCCGCCCGGACCTGAACCGGATCTCCGAGACGGCCCGCGCGGTGAACGCGCTGGTGATCGTGGACGCGTCGTCGGCGGCGCCGTTCATGCCGGTGGACATGTCGTCACTGGGCGCGGACATCGTCGTGCTGTCCGCCAGCGCGTGGGGCGGCCCACCGGTGGGCGCCCTGGTGTTCCGCGACCCGGCCCTGCTGGACCGGCTGCCGTCGTGCTCACTGGAACCGGGTGCCAAGGGCCCGGAGCGCCTGGAGCTGGGGCCGCACCCGTACTCGCTGCTGGCCGGCCTGGTCGCGTCAGTGGACTACCTGGCCGAACTGGACGACGCGGCGGTCGGCCCACGCCGGGAGCGGGTGCTCACGTCGATGGGCTCGATGAAGGCGTACCAGGCCGGCCTGCTGGCCGGCCTGATCAGTGAACTGCGGGCGCTGCACAACGTCATGGTCATCGGCGACGCGATGCGGCGGGTGCCGGTGCTGGCGTTCGCGGTGGCCGGCGTGCGCGCCGAGGACGCCGTGGAGCACCTGGGCAAACGCGGCATCTGCGCGTTCGCCGACAACGGCCACAGCGGCGTGTTCGCGGCGCTGGGCGTGGGCGAGATCGGCGGCGCGGTCCGCATCGGTCTCGCCCACTACACCAACACCGTCGAGGTGGACCAGTTGGTGCGCAGCGTCGCCGAGTTGGGCTAGCTAATTCGCCCGCAGCAGGATCTTCCCGACGGCCTGGCTCCGCTCCATGATCCGGTGCCCGTCACCGGCCTGCTCGATCGGCAACACCTGCCCGACGACCGGCTTGACCCGGCCGTCCGCCACCAACGGCCACAGCCGCGCCGTGACGTCCGCGACGATCCGCGCCTTGTCGGCCACCGGCCGGGCCCGCAGCGTCGTGGAGATGATCGTGCCGCGCTTGCCCATCAGGTCACGCAGGTTCAGCTCGGCGGTCGCGCCGCCCTGCATCCCGATCACGGCCAGGCGCCCGTTGGGTGCCAGCGCCTCGATGTTGCGGGCCAGGTACTTGGCGCCCATGTTGTCCAGGATGACGTCGGCGCCGTCGGCCAGCTCCCGCACGAAGTCCTGGTCCCGGTAGTTGATCAGGATGTCGGCGCCCAGTTCCCGGCAGTGCGCCAGCCGCTCGGCGGACCCGGCGGTGACGGCGACGGTAGCGCCGAGCGCCTTGCCGACCTGGATGGCGTGCGTCCCGATGCCGCCCGCCCCGCCGTGCACCAGCAGTGTCTCGCCCGCGGTCAGGTGGGCCAACATCACCACATTCGACCAGACGGTGCACGCCACCTCCGGCAACGCGGCCGCCGAGATGAGGTCGACACCGGTGGGCACGGGCAGCAGTTGCCCGGCGGGCACGGCGACACGCTGCGCGTAGCCGCCGCCGGCGAGCAGCGCGCACACCTGGTCCCCGACGTGCCACCCGGTGACATCCGGCCCGACCTCGCTGATCGTGCCGGAGCACTCCAGGCCGAGGACGTCCGACGCGCCCGGCGGCGGTGGGTAGAACCCCTGCCGTTGCAGCAGGTCGGCCCGGTTCACCCCGGCGGCGGCGACGTCCACCACCACTTCGCCCGGCCCCGCCTGCGGATCGGGCACCTCGCTCCAGGTCAGGACCTCCGGCCCACCCGGCTGGCTGATCGTGATCGCGTGCATGGGGAGACGGTAATTCGTTCGCGGCGGCGCCCGTGCGGCGGCAGCATGCTGGGATGACGGAGATGCCCGACCCGTGGCCGCTGTGGGGTCTGGAACTGCGGACACCCCGCCTGACCCTGCGCCCGGACGACGACGCGGGCCTGCTGGAGCTGATGGCGGAGGCGTGCCGGGGCGTGCACCCGCCGGAGGAGATGCCGTTCGGCTTCCCGTGGACGGACGCGCAACCCGACGTCATGGTGTTCGAGGGCCTGAAGCACCACTGGCGGGCCAGGGTGGACTGGCGCCCGGACAACTGGCGGCTGAACCTCCTGGTCCGCCTCGACGGGGCGGTCATCGGCAGCCAGGAAGTGTCGGCGGTCGACTTCGCGGTGACCCGCGAGGTCGCCACCGGCTCGTGGCTCGGCCTGCGCCACCAGGGCAACGGCCTGGGCACGGAGATGCGGGCCGCGGTCCTGATGTGGGCGTTCGACCACCTGGGCGCGCGGACGGCGCGGTCATCGGCGTTCGAGGACAACGCCAGGTCCCACGGCGTCAGCCGCAAACTCGGCTACCGACCGGACGGCACGACGGTCAGCGCCCGCCGCGGCCACCCGGCCACCCAGGTCCGGCTGCTCGTCCACCCGGAGACGTTCGACCGTCCGAGCTGGAAACTGGAGGTCACCGGCCTGCAGCCGGCCCTGCCGATGCTCGGCCTGTGAACGCGGTCCGGGTGCGGCATGTCCTGCCGCACCCGGACCCTTACCTTCTTCGGCGATTGCGTACGGCGGTGCGACAACCCTCGGGTTCGGCGTGGAGCACCAACCGGCCGTCATGAGACAACCCGGAGAACTAGCGCTCAACAGCGTCGACGTGCGCGAGAGGGGCGTCGCTGGCGCCTGCGCAGCTACAGAACCCGAACCCGGCCGCTACTCAGTCGGAACCGAGCCGACACACCAGACCCGATCTCGGGGACGCGACCGAGGCGCACCGCCACCAAAGCGCTACCCAGCATCGCACCACCTGACCCTTCCGAACGTCGACCCCAGCAGCCGGCGCCAACCCCAGCGCCCCGCAACCACCAGAAGCCCGTTCCGTTACCAGAATGCTCCCCACCCCACCTGGACACAACACCAACACCGCCACTGAACAGCAGAAATCCACTGAACCGGTCCGGATTAGACACAGCGTCACCACGAAGGCGCCACACAGTGTCCAACGATGCCCCGGTGAGTGACCCGCCCCAACCGACCCCCAGTACCCTTACCCCAGGGAAGCGTGGCAGAGCGGCCGAATGCATCCGCCTTGAAAGCGGAAGACCCGCGAGGGTCCGGGGGTTCGAATCCCTCCGCTTCCGCTCCGGGCCTCTGACCAGCAGAGATGACGGTCGGAGGCGATCTTCGGAGTATCGGGTTGAGCGCGCACAGCGCTTCCAGTGCATCCGCCTCGGTGACACTACGACCGCAGGGTGGAC
>DASZXM010000323.1:0-5457 GCA_035546415.1 Pseudonocardiaceae bacterium | reverse complement strand
GACGCCGACCTGCCAGCCGCGACCGCTGTCGTCGATACGGCGACGCAACGCGACATGGATGCCACCCTCACGCAGCAGACGCAGCCTGCGGAACGCGTAGCACGCCAGGACCACGGCCAGCACGATGAGGAGCACCCCGACGTATCCGGTGATCCCCACGGCCGCTCCGCCTTCCGCCGCCTGCGCTACTCAGGCCGCTTGTCCCGCTGCCTGGAGCTGGGCAGCCCCTCTGGCCTTCTCCTGCTCGTCGGAGCTGCCGGCCAACGACCTGGCCGCGGCTACGTCGATCTCGTCGCCCAGCACCGCTGTCTCGGCGAGAATGCTGACCCGCTCACCGGTGACCGACAGGAAGCCGCCCTCGACGAACGCCCACACCTTGTCCCCGTCGACCGTGTCGATGCGGACGACACAGTTGTCGACCAGTTCACCCAACAGTGGGATGTGCCGGGGCAGGATGCCGATCTCACCTTCGGTCGTCCTGGTGAACACCGCGGTGGCCTGGCCGGTCCACAGCAGCCGCTCCACGGCCACCAGCTCCACGGTCATCTCAGCCACCACACGTCTCCTTCACGACTCGTACGGGGCAGTCTAAACGCGGGCCGGCGCCGAAGCCGGCACCGGCCCGGGAACGGATCACCGCTTGGCCAGTTCCGAAGCCTTGCGCTCCAGGTCCTCCAGGCCACCGATGAGGAAGAACGCCTGCTCGGGCAGGTGGTCGAACTCACCCTTGGTGATCTTGTCGAAGGCCTCGACGGTTTCCTTCACCGGCACCGTGGAACCGGGCTGGCCGGTGAACTGCTCCGCCGCCATCATGTTCTGCGACAGGAACCGCTCGATGCGGCGGGCACGCTGGACCAGGATCTTGTCCTCCTCGGCCAGTTCGTCCATGCCCAGGATGGCGATGATGTCCTGCAGGTCCTTGTACCGCTGGAGCATCCGGATGACCTCCTGCGACACCCGGTAGTGCTCCTCGCCGACGATCGTCGGGTCCAGGATCGTGGACGTCGACGACAGCGGGTCCACTGCCGGGAAGATGCCCTTGGAGAACACCGAACGGGACAGCTCCGTGGTGGCGTCCAGGTGGGCGAACGTGGTCGCCGGGGCCGGGTCGGTGTAGTCGTCGGCCGGCACGTAGATCGCCTGCATCGACGTGATCGACCGGCCACGGGTGGACGTGATCCGCTCCTGCAGCTCGCCCATCTCGTCGGCCAGCGTCGGCTGGTAACCCACGGCCGACGGCATCCGGCCCAGCAGGGTGGACACCTCGGAACCCGCCTGGGTGAATCGGAAGATGTTGTCGATGAACAGCAGCACGTCCTGGTCGGCGACGTCGCGGAAGTACTCCGCCATCGTCAGCGCGGACAGGGCGACGCGCATGCGCGTGCCCGGCGGCTCGTCCATCTGGCCGAAGACCAGCGCGGTGTCCTTGAGCACCTTGGACTCGCCCAGCTCCAGGATGAGGTCGTTGCCCTCACGGGTGCGCTCACCGACGCCGGCGAACACCGATGTGCCACCGAAGTTGCGGGCGATACGGGTGATCATCTCCTGGATGAGCACCGTCTTACCCACGCCGGCACCGCCGAACAGGCCGATCTTGCCACCACGCACGTACGGCGTGAGCAGGTCGATGACCTTCAGGCCGGTCTCCAGCATCTCGGTGCGGCCTTCGAGCTTGTCGAACGCCGGCGCCTTGCGGTGGATACCCCAGTGCTCCAGGTCCTTGCCGTAGCCCGGCTCGTCCAGGCAGTCGCCCAGGGCGTTGAACACGTGCCCCTTGACCTCCTGGCCGACCGGCACGGAGATGGCCGTGCCGGTGTCGAGGACCTCGACACCGCGGACCATGCCGTCGGTGGGCTGCATGGAGATGGTGCGCACGACGTCGTCACCGAGGTGCTGGGCGACCTCGAGCGTCAGGGTGCGCTTGGTGTCACCGAGTTCGACGTCCACGTGCAGGGCGTTGAACAGCTCCGGGACCGACTCCCTGGGGAACTCGACGTCGACGACCGGACCGATGACCCGGACGACGCGGCCGGTCGCCGTTGCAGTGGAGGAAACAGTACTGGTCATCATTCTTCACTTCCTGCAGCGGCGAGTGCGTCGGCACCACCGACGATCTCGCTGATCTCCTGGGTGATCTGTGCCTGACGTGCCTGGTTCATCTGCTGCGTGTACGTGCGGATCAGCTCGTTGGCGTTGTCGGTGGCGGCCTTCATGGCCCGCTGGCGGGCCGCCGACTCCGACGCCGCCGAGTCCAGCAGCGCGGCGAACAAACGGGTCTTCACGTACTTGGGCAGCAACGCGCCGAGCAGCGTCTCCGCGTCCGGCTCGAATTCGTAGTCGGGCAGCTTCGCCGGGGTGTCGGTGTACTCGACCTCCAGCGGCGCGATGCGCTTGGCGACCGGCGCCTGGGTGAGCATGGACCGGAACTCGGTGTAGACGATGTGCAGCTCGTCGATGCCGGCGTCGGCCGGTGCCTCCGGGTCCACGCCGGTCATGAACGCGTCGACCATCTGGTCGGCCGCCTCCACGACGTCCACGTAGGACGGCTGCTCGGAGAAACCGGACCACTGGCCGGCCATCGGGCGCTGCCGGAACCGGTAGAAGCCCAGCCCCTTGCGACCCATGACGTACAACTGGACGGACTTGCCCTCCTCGCGCAGCAGCGCGTGGAGCTGCTCGGCCTCCCGCAGCACGTTGGAGTTGTACGCGCCGCACATGCCGCGGTCACTGGTCACCACGAGCACACCGGCCCGGGTCGGGTTCTCCTTGGGGGTCAGCAGCGGGTGGTCCAGGCTGGTGGCGGCGGCACCGAGCGCGGCGAGCACCCGGGTGATCTCGTCCGCGTACGGCTTGGCGGCGTCGACCCGGGCCCGCGCGCGACCGATGCGGGACGTCGCGATCAGCTCGAACGCGCGGGTCGTCTTGCGGATCGACTGGACCGTGCGGACGCGCTGTCGGAGGATTCGCAGCTCAGCGGCCATGCGTCACCCGATCACTTCTGGGTCGGCGCGGGGCGGTTGACGGCTACCGCCTCCCGGCCGACCTCGTCGGCGTCCATCGCCTCTTCCTCGGCACCGGTGACCGGCTTGCCGTCGGACGCGTTGAACTGCTTCTTGAACTCGTTGATCGCGTCGACCAAGTGCTGCTCGATGTCGTCCGTGAGGTCCTTGGCCTCGCGGAGCGAGCTGAGCACGTCACCGCCACGCAGGTGCTCCAGGAACTCCTGTTCGAACCGGCGGACGTCACCGACCGGCACGGTGTCCAGGTGGCCCCGGGTGCCGAGGAAGATCGACACGACCTGCTCCTCGACCGGGTACGGGTTGTACTGCGGCTGCTTGAGCAGCTCGACCAGGCGGGCGCCGCGCTCCAGCTGCGCCTTCGACGTGGGGTCCAGGTCGGACGCGAACGCCGTGAACGCCTCCAGCTCGCGGTACTGGGACAGGTCCAGCCGCAGCGAGCCCGCGACCTTGCGCATCGAGCGGACCTGCGCGGAACCACCGACCCGGGAGACGGAGATACCGACGTTGACGGCCGGCCGCACGCCCTGGTTGAACAGGTCGGACTCCAGGAAGCACTGGCCGTCGGTGATGGAGATGACGTTCGTCGGGATGTACGCCGACACGTCGTTGGCCTTGGTCTCGATGATCGGCAGGCCGGTCATGGAACCGCCGCCGAGCTCGTCGGACAGCTTCGCGCAGCGCTCCAGCAGGCGGGAGTGCAGGTAGAAGACGTCACCGGGGTAGGCCTCGCGGCCCGGCGGGCGGCGCAGCAGCAGCGAGATCGCGCGGTACGCCTCGGCCTGCTTGGTGAGGTCGTCGAACACGATCAGCACGTGCTTGCCCTGGTACATCCAGTGCTGCGCGATCGCGGAACCGGTGTAGGGGGCCAGCCACTTGAAGCCCGCGGAGTCGGACGCGGGGGCGGCGACGATGGTGGTGTAGTCCATCGCGCCCGCCTCGGCCAGCGCCGTCTTCACACCGGCGATGGTGGAGCCCTTCTGGCCGATGGCGACGTACACGCAGCGCACCTGCTGCTTGGGGTCACCGGTGGCCCAGGCGGCCTTCTGGTTGAGGATCGTGTCGACGCAGACCGCCGTCTTGCCGGTCTTGCGGTCGCCGATGATCAGCTGGCGCTGGCCGCGGCCGATCGGGGTCATCGAGTCGATGGCCTTGATGCCGGTCTGCAGCGGCTCCTTCACCGGCTGCCGGTTCATCACCGACGGCGCCTGCAGTTCCAGCTGCCGGGTGTCCTCCGCGACGATGTCGCCGAGGCCGTCGATCGGGTTGCCCAGCGGGTCGACGACCCGGCCGAGGAAGCCGTCACCGACCGGCACGGACAGCACCCGGCCGGTCCGCTTGACCTCCTGGCCCTCCTCGATGTGCTCGTAGTCACCGAGGATGACGGCGCCGATCTCGCGGGCGTCCAGGTTCTGCGCCACACCGAGCACGCCGTTGGGGAACTCCAGGAGTTCCTGTGCCATCGCCGAGGGCAGCCCCTCGACGTGCGCGATGCCGTCGCCGGTGTCGGCGACGATGCCGACCTCCTCGCGTACGGTCTCGGGTGAGAACGTGGAGACGTAGTTCTCGATCGCGCTCCGGATCTCGTCCGACGAGATCGTCAGCTCCGCCATGGCTATTCGGTCCCTGCTCTCGATCAGTTCGTGGTCTTGTGCGTCGTCACCGGCGTTCAGCCGGGCAACTGTTGGCGTGCCTTGGCCAGCCTGGCCGCGACGCTGCCGTCGATCACCTCGTCGCCAACCCGGATCACCAAGCCGCCCAACAGCTCCGGGTCCAGCTCGACCTGCACGGAGACCGCGCGGCCGAAGATCCCGGACAGCGTCTGGGCGAGCCGGCTCTCCTGCTCGTCGGTCAGCGGTGCGGCCGCGGTGACCTGGGCCACGGAACGGCTGCGCATGGCCGCCGCCAGCTCGGCGAGCTTGCCGACCACCAGTTCCAGGCTACGTGCCCGAGGCTCCCGGACGGTCTGCTCCAGCAACTGCCTGGTCACCGGAGTGACCTTGCCGTCGATCAGGCCGTCCAGCAGCTCGACGCGACCGTCGGCCGGGGTGGCCTGGTCGGCGAGCAGCTGGCTGAGCCTGGGTTCGGCGGTGAGGATGCGGCTGAACCGGAACAGTTCGTCCTCGACGTCCTCCAGGACGCCGTCCCGCTCGGCGAGGGTGAACACCACGCGCCGGGCCAGGGTCTCGACCGCCTCCAGCAGGTCCGACGACGCGGACCAGCGGGACGTGGCCAGCCCGGCGACCACCGTGACGGCCGGGTCGCTGACCTTGCCGCCGAACAGGGCGCGGACGACCTGTTCGCGTGCCGGTGCGGGGTTTCCGGGGTCGGTGAGGTGACGCCGCAGCACACGTTCCCGCTGCAGCACGCCGAGCACGGCGAACAGCTCGTCGCCCAACTGGCGCAGCCCGGCGGCGTCCGCACCGGCGACAACCTGGTC
>DASZXM010000322.1:0-6198 GCA_035546415.1 Pseudonocardiaceae bacterium | reverse complement strand
TGCCGTGGTCCAGCTGGTACTGTTTGAGGTTAATCGACAGCGTCATCAGGCCGTCGCTGCAGCCGGGCTTGATGTCCCAGTTGTGCGCGCTGGCCGGCAGGGCCAGGACCAACGCCGCACCGATCGCCACAGCGGTCGCGCCCGCAACCCCGACCGCCCGCCGCACTGCTAGCCGCATCTATGTGCTCCCGTTCTCAAGTCTCGCGCCACTCGGCCGCGCGTCGTTTCGTGCACGCACCCACCCCGACAGCCCAGCCACGCCAGGGGTGCAAGCACCCACAGTGCAGGGAATGACCATTCATCCCCGCTGTGGGTGACACTGGCGGCTGCAAATCCGTCCTACTAAGACAGGACGCGCAGACTCTATGTGGTCGCACCGGTGCACGTCACGGTGGGGGCCCCCTAATTGGGTATCAACTTGGACACGAAGGGGCTACTCACGCGGTGATCTCGCCGCGCATTACTCCGGTCGGCCGCACTGTCACGTCACCGTCGGGCGCACTGTGAATCGGTCGGCCAGATGTTCACCGTTGACAAGCACCGCGGCGATGGATTCGACCGCGTCCCACACGTCGACGAATCGCACATAGGCGGGTGCGAAACCGAACCGCGCGATGTCGGGAGCCCGGAAGTCGCCGATGACGTTCCGCTCGATCAGCGCCTGTACCAGGCCGTACGCGTGCTCGAACCGCAGTGACACCTGGGCGCCGCGCCGGTCGGCGTCCAGAGGGGACACCACTTCCGGTGGCAGGCCCTCGCCGGTTACCAGTTCCACGAACAGCGACGTCAACGCCTTGGCCTTGGCGCGCAGGTCCGCCGTGGACACTCCGGTGAACACGCCCAGCGCGTCCTCCAGCGCCAGCAGGGACAGCATCGGCGGCGTGCCGTTCGCGAGTTGGCCGATTCCCGGAGCGGGGCGGTAGTCCGGTGTCATCGCGAACGGGTCGGCGTGGCCGTGCCAGCCGGGCAATGGTGTGTGCAATGCGGAGTGGTGCTCCGTGGCGACGAAGGCGAATGACGGCGCACCGGGGCCGCCGTTGAGGAATTTGTACCCGCAGCCGACCGCCATGTCCGCGCGCCACGCGCGCAGGTCGACGTCCAGCGCGCCCGCGGAATGACACAGGTCCCACAGCATCAGGGCGCCCGCGTCGTGCACCGCCGCCGTGGTGCGCGCAGCGGGCCAGAGCGCGCCGGTCCGGAAGTCCACGTGGGACAGGCACACCACGCCGACCTCGCCGTCCAGCGCCGCGGGCAGGTCTGCTGGTCCGTCGATCAGTCGCAGCCGGCCACCCGACAGTTCAGCCGCCGACCGTGCGATGTACACGTCCGTGGGAAAGGCGTGCCGTTCCACGACGATCACCGGTCGGCCGGGCCGCATGCGGAGGCCGGCGACGAGCAGCTTGAACAGGTTCACGCTGGTCGAATCGGCCACCACGATCTCATCGGCGGCCGTTCCCAGCAGCGGTGCCAGCAGTTGTGCGACCCGGCGGGACGCCGTCCACCAGCCTGCCTCGTTCCACGAACGGATCAGCCGCTCGCCCCACTCGTGCCGGACCGCCGACGCCAGCCGGTCCGGTGTGGACGCCGGCAGCGCGCCGAGGCTGTTGCCGTCCAGGTAGATGACGCCGTCCGGGAGCAGGAACCGGTCCCGCAGGCGGGCGAGCGGGTCGGCGGCGTCGCGCGCCACCGCGTCCGACCTCACGGGAACAGCGGGCTGCCCCACGCCCCGCCGAACGCGATCTCACCCAGTTCCAGCCGGGAGCGTGGCCGGGTCTCCCGGTCCCGGGCACGCTCGTCGAGCGCGTTCGGGTCGCCCAGGCCACCGACCGCGATCACGACCAGCGGTCGCGCATCGGCGGGCAGATCGAACTCGGTGCTCGCGGCGTCGGCGTCGAAGCCGCCCATCTGGTGCGCCACCAGGCCGTCCGCGACGGCCTGCAGCACCAGGTTCTGGCTGGCCAGACCGAGACCGTACTCGGCGTGCGGGATGTCGCCCTTGTCGTTGCGCGTCACCGCGACGGCCAGCATCAGCACGGCGGCCGCGTGCGCCCACGACTGGTTCCGCTTCGTCAGCACGCCGAAGATCCGGCGGTACGTGTCGTCGCCGCGGCGGCCGACCAGGTAGCGGGCCGGTTGCGTGTTGCCGTACGACGCGGCCCACCGGGCCGCCTCCAGCAGCGATCGCAACTGTGTGTCCGTGACCTGCGTGTCCGGGTCGAGTGCGCGTGGGCTCCAGCGGTCGGCGATCAGCGGGTGCACCGGTGCACTGGTCCTGGCACGCTTGTCCGGCAACGTCGTCCTGTCGTCCGCCACGGCTCCAGGCTAGATCGCGTACAGCCAGCCGACCAAGGCGTAGGCGCCGAACCACGCGCTGGCCACCGCGACGCCTGCCAGCACCGACACCACCGTGCCCGGCCGGCGTTTCGCCAGCCCGATCGCGGCCGGCAGCAACAGGGTGAACGCGGGCAGCAGCAGTCGGGCCTTCGAATTCATCAGCCCGTTCGCGCCCAGGTCCATCACCAGGACCAGCGCCCCGTACACCACCAGCGGCCACGGCAGCCGCTGCCGGATGGCGATCACCACCAGCACGAGGGCCGCGACGAGCGCCGCGATGGTGACGACCTCCAGCACGGACCGGCCGGTGGACAGCACCTCCAGCCCGAACTTCACGGTCGCCACACCGCCGTCGAACCGGGAGTTCCAGCCCTGCTCCTGGAGCATGAACCAGCCGGTCAGCGACCCCGTCCGGTGTGCGACGAAGCCGAGGTAGCCGACCAGTCCGACGGGGGCGAGCACCAGGGCCAGCCACGGCCGGACGCCGTCGCGCCTGCGCACGATCGCCACGATCGCCGCCGCGACCACGGTCGCCACCAGCGCCGCCGCCGTGGGCCGGACCAGACCGGTGCCCAGCGCACACGCGCCGGCCAGCAGCCACTTCCGTTCCAGCAGCCCGACCAGCGACCACGCGGCCAGCGCGCAGAACAGCGCCTCCGAGTACGCCATGGACAGTGCGACCGCCATCGGCGACGCCGCGAACAGCGCCACCAGGATCAGGCCGACGGCGGGCCGGCCGCCGACGTGCCGACCGATCCTGGCCAGCGCGTACGCGCCCACCACACCGCACACCAGGCTGACCGTCAGACCGGCGGCCACCAGGTCCACGCCGGGGAGGTAGCCGACCCACCGGACGAGCATCGGGTAGCCGGGGAAGAACGCCAGCGGCGTGTCCGCCGAGCGCCTGCCGAACGCGTCGGTCAGACCGGTCGGCACGCCGCCGTAGCCGCCGCCCGCGATGCCCAGGTACCACTGGCCGTCCCACGATGTGAGCGCACCGGTCGTGGTGAGGTGGTTGGCGTTCGCCATCCAGCCGAGCACCAGCATGCCCAGTTCCCGCACCGCGAGATAGATCAGTGCGGGCGACAGTGCCTTCATGACCCGTTGAAATGTGCGCGATCGCACATTCGGCAGTCTGATCGACGTCCATCCGTGCTGGTCGTCAGGAGTCGACGCGGCGTGTTCCGGCTGGTCGACGTCGTCGGCCGGTTCGGTCGACTGCCGGCCGACCTCGGTTGTCGACACGCGCACGCTCCTCCGCAGCATCGCCCTGGCGTCCTGGACGTCCAGGTTAAGGGGTCGCGCCCGCCGGTAGGCTGCTGGCCAGGCCCGGAGGTCACCCAACCGAGGAGGTTCGATACCGGTGGCGCTCGTCGTCCAGAAGTACGGCGGTTCCTCACTGGAGAGCGCCGAGCGGATCAAACGGGTCGCCGAGCGGATCGTCGCCACGAGAAAGGCCGGCAACGACGTCGTCGTGGTGTGCTCCGCCATGGGTGACACCACCGACGAGCTGCTGGACCTGGCGCAGCAGGTCAACCCCGTGCCCCCGGGCCGGGAGATGGACATGCTGCTGACCGCGGGCGAGCGGATCTCCAACGCCCTGGTGGCGATGGCCATCAGCGCGCTCGGCGCGGACGCCCGGTCGTTCACCGGCTCGCAGGCCGGGGTGATCACCGACTCGGCGCACGGACGCGCGCGGATCATCGACGTCACCCCCGGCCGGCTGCGCGAGGCACTGGACGAGGGGCACATCGTCCTGGTCGCCGGCTTCCAGGGCGTCAGCCAGGACACCAAGGACATCACCACGCTCGGCCGGGGCGGCTCGGACACCACGGCCGTCGCGCTGGCGGCGGCGCTGAACGCGGACGTGTGCGAGATCTACACCGACGTCGAGGGCGTGTACACGGCCGACCCGCGGATCGTGCCGCAGGCGCAGCGGCTGGACGCCGTCACCTACGAGGAGATGCTGGAGATGGCGGCGGCAGGCGCGAAAGTGCTGATGCTGCGCTGCGTCGAGTACGCCCGCCGCTACGGCGTGCCGATCCGAGTCCGTTCTTCGTACAGCAACAAGCCCGGCACGCTGGTGTCCGGGTCGATGGAGGACCTACCCGTGGAACAGGCGATGATCACCGGCGTCGCGCACGACCGGTCCGAGGCCAAGGTGACCGTGACGGGCGTGCCGGACAAGACCGGTGTCGCCGCCCGCATCTTCCGGGTGATCGCGGACGCCGAGATCGACATCGACATGGTGTTGCAGAACGTGTCGGCGGCGACGTCCGGCCGCACCGACATCACGTTCACCCTGTCCAAGAGCAACGGTCCGACGGCCGTCGCGGCGCTGGAGAAGGTCAAGGCGGAGCTCGGGTTCGACCACGTGCTCTACGACGACCACGTCGGCAAGGTGTCGCTGGTGGGCGCCGGCATGCGTTCGCACCCCGGTGTCACCGCGACGTTCTGCGAGGCGCTGGCCACGGCCGGCGTGAACATCGAGATCATCAACACCTCCGAGATCCGGATCTCCGTGCTGATCCGCGACCTCCAGGTGGACGACGCCGTGCGTGCCATCCACGACGCGTTCGGCCTGGGCGGCGACGAGGAAGCCGTCGTCTACGCGGGCAGCGGGAGGTAACGATGAGCTTGCCGGACAATCCCGTTCTCGCCCTGGTCGGCGCGACCGGCGCCGTGGGCAGCGTGATGATCGACATCATCAACGCCCGGGAAACCGTGCCGTGGACCGAGATCCGGCTGATCGCCTCGGCGCGCTCGGCCGGCCGGAAGATCACCGTGCGCGGCCAGGAGCTTTCCGTGCTGGCCCTGGCGCCCGAGGTGTTCGACGGCGTCGACGTGGCCATGTTCGACGTGCCCGACGAGCTGTCCGCCGAGTGGGCGCCGGTCGCCGCGGCCCACGGCGCGATCGCCGTGGACAACTCCGGCGCGTTCCGGATGGACCCCGACGTGCCGCTCGTGGTGCCGGAGGTCAACGTCGAGCGGGCCGCCGACCGGCCCAAGGGGATCATCGCGAACCCGAACTGCACGACACTGTCCATGATGGCCGCCGTCGGCGCGCTGCACCACGAGTTCGGCCTGCGCGAACTGGTCGTCGCGTCGTACCAGGCGGCGTCCGGTGCCGGACAGGCCGGCATCGACCGGCTGTACGCCGAGGCCGCGGCCGTGGGTGGCAAGCAGGTCGGCGTGCGCGGTGGTGACGTGCGCGAGGCGCTCGTCGCGGCCGGACTGTCCGAAACGGACTCGCCGTTCCCGGCACCGCTGGCGTTCAACGTGGTGCCGTGGGCCGGGTCCGCGAAGGACGACGGCTGGTCCAGCGAGGAACTCAAGGTGCGCAACGAGTCCCGCAAGATCCTCGGCATCCCGGACCTCAAGGTGTCCGCCACGTGCGTGCGGGTGCCGGTCGTGACGACGCACGCGCTGGCCGTGCACGCGACGTTCGAGAAGCCGGTGACGGTGGCGCAGGCGCGGCGGATCTTCCAGGCGCACCCGACCGTGGAGCTGGTCGACGGGCCGGGTGTGTTCCCCACGCCCGCGGACGTCGTCGGGGCCGACCCCACGTACGTCGGCCGCATCCGCCAGGCCCTGGACTTCCCGAACACGCTGGACTTCTTCGTGTGCGGGGACAACCTGCGCAAGGGTGCGGCGCTGAACACCTACGAGATCGCCGAGTCGCTGGTCTGACCGGCCGGTGAGCATCGGGACCGCCGACCGGGTGGTGCTGGGCATCGACCTCGGCACGACGGCCACCAAGGTCGTCGCCGCCGGGGTCGACGGTCGGTTGCACGCACTGGTCGAACAGCGGTACCCGCTGACCACCGGCCCGCACGGCGAGGCCACCCAGGACGCCGACGAGGT
>DASZXM010000321.1:0-4567 GCA_035546415.1 Pseudonocardiaceae bacterium | reverse complement strand
CGCCACTGGTCGGTCAGCCTGCGTCCGGCGACGGTGATCAGCCAGCCACGCGGGTTGTCCGGTACGCCCTGCTCCGGCCACTGCACGGCAGCGGCGAGCAGTGCCTCCTGAACGGCGTCCTCGCACGTGTCGAACCGGCCGTAACGGCGCACCAGCGAACCCAGCACCTGCGGCGCCAGTTCCCGCAGCAGCGGTTCCACTGACGTGGTCATGTCCCGCGCAGCTCCGCCCCGTCCATCACGCGGCGCACCTCGATCGGCGCCAGGCCGGCCTCCGGCAGCCGCAGCGCGATCTCCGCCGCCCGGTCCGCGCTCTCACATTCCAGCAGGTAGAAGCCGGCGACGTATTCCTTGACCTCGGCGAACGGCCCGTCGGTCACCGCGGGCACGCCGTCGCGCAGCCGGATGGTACGCGCGTCCACCGTGGTCAGGCCGGCGTTGGCGACGAGTTCACCGGAGCGCGTCAGCTCCTCGATCACGGCGTCGTGCACGCGCATCGTCTCGGGTAGCCGGTCGCCGTGCAGCGCCTCCCACGCGGCTTCGTTGCCGTAGATCAGCACCATGTACTTCACGGGCCCATTCTGTCCCGCGCCGGGTGATCGTGTTTTTCACACTTAATCAACGCCGAACGTTCCATTACCACGCAAAGGACCCGCTACCAGCGCCGATAGCGGGTCCTTACGCGGGTACTGCGGCGAGAGTCGTCACAACTGAAGACTCACGGTCACTCTCGAATGCTTCCGGGTGCTGCTTACCCGGCACGGGGAGAGACGTGCCTCTCCCTGGCAGAAACAGTCAGGCGTTCGTGCGGGCACGGGCCCGAGTGCGGCGCTTGAGCGCGCGCCTTTCGTCCTCGCTCATGCCGCCCCAGACACCGGCATCCTGACCGCTTTCCAGAGCCCACGTCAGGCAACTGGAAGCGACCGGGCAACGTCGGCAAACCGCCTTGGCCTCGCTGATCTGCAGGAGCGCAGGACCGCTGTTCCCCACGGGGAAGAACAGCTCGGGGTCCTCGTCACGGCAGGCCGCGCGGTGGCGCCAGTCCATTGTTCCTTGCTCCTCGCTAGGCGCGCTTCTACGCACCATTCGTCGTCGGTTGGTCGTCGGGGTGCTTGTGAATGCTTTCACGAACCGCGCTGATGTCAAGGCCTTTGTCTCCAACCGGTGAGGGAACTCACCCGAAAGATCGACCTGCTGTTGACATGCGGATTCGCTCGCGACTTGACGACCACGTAAAGGTCGCGCGATGGTCGCGGCCAGGTCACGCGAAGGTCACACTGCGACCCTGAGTGCGGCTGGCACTGACATGAAGCTTACACTCTCGCGCTCGCCGAGCACGTCGCCGTCGACCTGAACCCGCACCGGACGGGCCGACGTCACCCGGATGTGTGACACGTCGTCGCGCAGCAGCAGGTGCTTGCCCTTGGGTTGTGCCACGCCCCGCAGGATCTGCCCGATGTGCCGCAACACGGTCGGCGTGGCCAGGCTGTGCAGCGCGAACAGGCCCAGCCCTCGGTCGAACGAGCACGTCGGGATCAGTCGCAGCGGTTTGGTGCCCAGATAGGTCCATGGGTCGGTGTTGCACACCACGGCCAGTTTCACACCTGCGACGGGCTCTTCGCCGGGCATTTCCACGGTCAGATCCGGCGCGTCGTAGGCCTGCCGGACGTAGTGGCCCAGCGCGGTGCGCATGTACAGCACCGGACTGGCCTGCTTGCGCCGCCTGCTGTCCACGGCGGCCACCACGTCGGCGTCCCAGCCGATGCCGGCGTTGAAGGTGAACCACCTGTCGTCCACCCGGCCCAACCCGACCCGCCGACTGCGCCCGGCCTCGATCGCCTGCAGCAGGTGGTGGGTCGCCTCGACGGGCTCGCGCGGCAGGCCGAGCGCACCCGCGAACACGTTCGCCGACCCGCCGGGCACCACGCCGAGCATGGGTCGTGCCGGGATGCCGTCGCATTCGGCCCGCATGAGGCCGTTGACGACCTCGTTGACGGTGCCGTCGCCGCCGTGTGCCACGACCAGGTCGAAGCCGTCAGCGGCGGCCTGAGCGGCGGCGTCGGCGGCGTGGCCCCGGTAGCTGGTCTCCAGGACCTCCAGTTTCACGTCGCTGGCCAGCGCGTGCGCCAGGACGTCCCGACCCGCCGCGGTCGTCGCAGTGGCATGCGGGTTCACCACGAGGAGGGCAAGCACTACCGCAGGGTAGGCCACAATGGCCGGTTCACCCGACCGTGCGCACCCGTGCGCATGCTCACAGCTCCGCCGTGGCTGCGGACAGTGAACACACCGCGCGGCCGTGCCGCGCGGGCCTCGCATCGTTCTCGCGTCGCGGCGAGTGCACCCAGACGACCGTCTGCTCACCGGCGACAGGACTGACACAACAGATCATCGCGCGTCAGCCGCCTCGAAGAATACGGCCGAAGGAGTGGCCTACGATCAGCGGTAAGCACATAACGTGACGAACGGCGCGAGCCGAGCGTCACCATGTCCCACTTGTCGTTTTCCACCGGAAAGGCTGACCCCCGGTGCCGCTGCCCACCGTCCTGCCCGCACCCCGCGCGGTGCGCATCGCCGGCGTGATCGTCGCCCTGGAGGGGCTCACCGGCCTGGTGTTCGCCGTCGCGGTGCTGATCAGGGCGTTCGGCGTGACGACCGGCGCGGGCAACCTGTACGGCGAGTTCGGGTACTACCTGGTGATCGCGGTCGCCATGCTGGCGGTCGCAGGCGGCCTGCTGCTGGGATACCGCTGGTCACGCACGCCCGCGGCCGTGGTGCAGGTGCTGCTGATCGCCGTCGCCTGGTACGCGATCGGCCCGACGAAACTGGTCGTGCCGGCCATCATCACGGTCGTGCTGTGCGTGGCCGCACTGGTCCTGCTGTTCACGGCGCCGTCGCGCGCGTGGGCGGTCCGCGACCCGGAGGCCTAGCCGGCCGCCGCCGCGGTTCGGGCGGCACGTGGTCGACGACCAGGCCGCTGCCGTTGTCCCGGCCGCCATGGCCCACCGGTTGGTCGGCCCCGAATCACCTCGGAGCCAGCTGGGAAACCGTCCGCAACGGTTCGCCGGTCAGCCGGAACGTCGTCCATTCGTCCAGCGGAACGGCGCCCAGCGACTCGTAGAAGCCGATGCTCGGCGTGTTCCAGTTCAGCACCGACCACTGCAGCCGGCTGTAGCCGTTGGCGACGCATTCGGCGGCGAGCGCGGCCAGCAGTGCGGTGCCCAACCCGGCCCCGCGGTGCGTCGGCCGGACGAACAGGTCCTCCAGGTAGATGCCGTGCACGCCGTCCCACGTGGAGAAGTTCAGGAACCACAGCGCGACACCGACGACCTCGTCGCCGTCCTCGGCGACGTGACCGAACAGCTTCGGCTCCGGCCCGAACAGGGCGGTGTCCAGTTGCTCGACGGTCAGATGGCACTCGTCCGGCGCCTTCTCGTACAACGCGAGCTCGTGGACCAGTTCGACGGCACGTGCCACATCGGCGGGCGTGATGCGGCGAACGGTCATAGATCGGCCGGCTCGATCTGCCACGCCGGAATGTTCGACCGCCGCACCTGCCGCTCCCCGCGCTCGGTCCCCAACACGGTCGTCCCGGCCGGGTCGAACGCGAACCGGACACCCTCGGCGGTCGGCATGTCCAACCAGCGGGCGACCAACACGCGGCTGAAGTGGCCGTGGCCGATGATCACGACGTCCCCGGTCGACATCGCCGACGACACGCGGTCCAACAGCTTGCTCGCGCGCTCACCGACGTGCTCGGCGGACTCACCACCCGGAATCGGATGCGACCACACGCTCCAGTTCGGCACCTTCTCCCTGATCTGCTCGGTGGTCAGCCCTTCGTAGTCGCCGTAATCCCACTCGGCCAGCTCCTCGGTGACCTCGTCCACGGTCAAACCGGCGAGCTCGGCGGTCCGCAGCGCACGCTGCCGCGGACTGCTCAACACCAGAGCGGGCGGCAGATTCGTGCCGCGCAGGTGACTGAGCACGAGCCCGGCACGCCGCGCCTGCTGCTCGCCCTCGACGGTAAGGGGGACGTCGGTGACCCCTGTGTGCCGGCCGGTGGCCGCCCATTCGGTCTCGCCGTGCCGCAGCACGTACACCACGCATTCATTTCCTGGCACCCGGCCATCGTAGGCAGCCGGACAGTCGGCGGCCGGTCCAAAATGTGTGGGCCAGGTCTCACATGTGTGGACGCGTACGCCGAATTGACCACACTGACGCCACGGCGCCAACGACATTGGCGACAAGCGCGCTCGACACGGCACCGACAGCGGCCGAACCCGGCGTTGTCGCCCGCGCGTCAGATGTGACGTGCGTCATGCACGCTGGATCTGTACCGAGCGGTACGGCCGGTCGCCTCAGCGATGTCCGTAAGAACACGAAGCAAGGCGACTTCTCGATTGCTCCGGGGGTTACCGCAGACGACTCTGCGGCTGACCTTTGCCGACTGTACGTCCAGTTCGCAACACGGCGGGAGGTTCTGCCACCACCGATCAACCACGCCGGACAAGTGCACGGCGTCCCGTGCCGCCCGCAGGTCCGGGGTGACCGACCTTGAACTGCCGGCC
>DASZXM010000320.1:0-1601 GCA_035546415.1 Pseudonocardiaceae bacterium | reverse complement strand
GGTGAGGGGGAGTACTAAAACCGGTCGCAGCAGCAGCCCGCCGAAGCAACGCGCCCAGCCCTGCCACCCCACACGCGCCCACCGACTCGACCGAACCGCGACCTACCCCGCGGCCCAGTCCTCAACCCCGGTCGTCACCGGCTCCCCCGACCGCACCGAATCCTCGATCGCCACACTCACCAAGTGATCCTGACAGCCATCCGCCAACGGATACGGCTCCGGTCCCTCCCCCCGACTCCATGCGATCGTCCGTGCCAACAACTCCACCACCGCCAGGTCGTCCTCGGACAGCCGCGCCCCGAAGAACTCATTGCGCCACAACACCGCGCCATCAAACGCGATGTGCTCCAGGTCCACGCCCCGCAACTCCAGGTCGACCCCGGACCGCCGCCGCACCAACGGCGAGTCGACAACGGTCCGCTCGTCCACCACCCGCGTCACCGTGTCGTCGACGATCTCCCCGAGCGATCCCCGCACCACGATCCGCCGCCCTCGCAGCGGATTCCACCACTGGTTGTCCGTGAAGTCGTACAACCCCATCGGCCCACCGAAATCCAGTGTCGCGATGGTGGTCCGCGCCACGCGGGGCGTCACGTCACCTGACCACCCGTCCGGTCCGAGCGGATCCGCCAACGGCGCCGAAAACGCTTGCGCCACCACACGAACCGGCTCGAACCGGACACCCAACAGCGACCGGATCATCGAGACGGCGTGGTACAGGTGTGTCGACGACACCTGCACCGAACCGACATCCCCGATCACCCCGGACCGCACGACCGCCCACCGCGCCGCGTGCCCGGGCATCAACATGTACTGTTCCGCGACCTGCACCAGGCCTGTCGACCCGACCGCCCGCCACAGCTCCCTCAAACCATCCGGGTCCGGCGCGGGCGGCGTCTCGGCGAGCACCCGCACCCCCGCGTCGACGAGTTCCCTCGTCACGACGGGCGTCACCGGCCACGGCACGCACGGGATCACCACGTCCGGCCGGGACGCCGCCAACAACTCCGCGACCGTCCCGAACGCCGGCACTCCCCATGTCGCCGTGACCTCGTCCCCGCGCGACCGGGACACCACACCTGCCACCCGGAACCGCTCCGGCAGCGCGGCCGCCAACCGGAGGAAGAACTCCGCACGCCAACCACTGCCGACCAGGCCGAACACGCCAGGTTCCGTCATGGGTGCCCCTTTCAGATATCCGCCAGCTCATCCAGCAACAGCGAAGCGACCTGCACGTCGGGCGACAAGGACCGATCGGTCATGTCGGGGTCCAGCGCGCCCGCCGCGAGGTGGTACGCCTTGGCGATCGGCGCGGCCGGGTCGGGTTCGACGGACCGCATCCGCAGCGCTCGCACCGCCGCGACCAGTTCACACGCCAACGTCAGCCGGAACGCGGCCGCCGACCGCAGCGTCTGCGACGCCGACTGGAACGCGAAGCTCGAATGATCCTCGACGCCACGGGACACGACCGCGTGCCCGAGACCGGCCGGCTGCGCCATGGCCCGCACCTCCGCCAGCGACGAGTGCGCGCTGTACTCCAGGATCATGATCCCGGAACTCCCGGTGGCACCTTCGGCGAGGAACGGCCGCTGGCTGGTGAA
>DASZXM010000319.1:0-2938 GCA_035546415.1 Pseudonocardiaceae bacterium | reverse complement strand
GGTGCACGAACCGGGACGCGCCCGGCTCCCGCGCGGTGCCGATGACGATGGCGCCGGCCTTGCGGTCGGCGGCGAACCGGGCGATCCGGCGGCCGCTGTCGGCGTGGTCGCCCACGACCCGCACCACGTGCCCGGCGGCGGTCAACCCGGCCGCCCGCACGCGTGCCATGTGCTCGGCGACCACGCCGTCGGCGGTCTCCGGCGGTTCGGCGTCCACCACGTCGTCGGCCACGACGTCGGTCTCCAGCACGTGCACCACGTCGACCGGGCTGCCCAGCTGCCTGGCCAGCGTGATCGCCGCGTCGGTGACCAGTTCGGCGGCCGGGGTGGCGTCGACGGCGGCCACGACCGGACCGTCCGCGGTCGTGCTCGCCGTGTCGTTCTTCGTCGCAGTGTCGGCGTTGGACTCCGTGTCGTTCTCGGCCGCGGTGAGGACCTTGTGGCCGGTGGACAGCACCACGATCGCCAGCGCCACTGTTCCCGCGCCCACGTAGAACGGCACGTGCACGTTGAACGCGGTGACCAGTTTGCTGGCCACGAACGGCGCCAGACCACCGCCGATGAACCGCACGAACCCGTATGCCGCGGACGCGATCGGGCGCTCCACCGGTGACACCAGCATCACGGCCTGCGTGGTGAGCGTGTTGTTCAGCCCGATCACGGCGCCGGACACGATCACCGCGATGATCAGCGTCAGCTGGCTGGACGTGCCCGCGCCGATGACGATCAGGTCGATCGTGAGCACCGCGAAGCTGGCGTACAGCGTCTTCGGGGTGCCGAACCGGCGTTGCAGCCGTTGCGCCACCAGCACGGCGAAGATCGCCACCAGCAGGCCCCAACCGGTGAACACGTAGCCGAGCTGGTGGATGCTCAGGTGCATCGGGAACGGCGTGTAGGCCAGCAGCGTGAAGAAGCCCCAGTTGTAGAGCAGCGCGGCGAAACTCATCGTCGCCAGGCCACGGTGCCGCAGCGCGCGCAGCGGGTCCAGAATGGACGTCTTGCGCTTCGGTTGGGGCGTGGCACCGACGAACACGATGGTCGCCACGAGCGAGATCGCCATCAGCACGGTGACACCGAAGAACGGCCCACGCCAGCTGATCCCACCCAGCTCACCGCCGACCAGCGGGCCGAGCGCGATACCGACGCCCAGCGCGGTCTCGTAGAGGATGATCGCGCCGGCGAACCCGCCGGACGCGGCGCCGATGATCACGGCCAGGGACGTGGCGATGAACAGGGCGTTGCCCAGGCCCCAGCCGGCGCGGAAGCCGATGATGCCGCCGATCGTGTCCGACGACCCGGCCAACGCGCTGAACGCGACGATCAGGACCAGCCCGGCGACCAGCGTGCGTTTCCCGCCGATCCGGCTGGACACCCACCCGGTCACCAGCATGGCCACCGCGGTGACCACGAGGTAGCTGGTGAACAGCAGCTCCACCTGGCTGGGCGACGCCTTCAGCTGGGAGGACAGCGCCGGCAGGATCGGGTCGACCAGGCCGATGCCCATGAACGAGACGACACAGGCGAAGGCGACGGCCCAGACGCCCTTGGGCTGCCGGAACGGACTGACAGCTGGCGCGTGCGTCATGAATTCTCCTTGAGGTTCTCCAGCTCACGCAGGTGGTTGAGGGCCGGCAGCGCGTTGGCCAGCGCGGCGCGGTCCGCTTCGGACAGTCGGTCGACGAGGTCGCCGAACCATTCGGCGCCGGCCTCCCGGCGGGCCCGCAGCCGCTGCTCGCCGGCCTCGGTGAGCGCGACCAGCACGACCCGGCGGTCCGTCGGGTCGGTCCGCCGTTCCACCAGACCGGCGCGTTCCAGCCCGGTGACCAGCGACGTCATGGACGGTTGGGCGACGCCCTCGATGGCGGCCAGGTCGGTCAGTCGGCGTGGCCCGGTCCTGGCCAGCGTCGACATCGTGGATGCCGAGGTCAGGCTGATGTCCCGGGACCGCCGGCGCAGCGCGACCACGGCCAACCCGTACAGCGCCTCGCCGAGCGCGTGCCGCGCGTCGACGTCCGGAGCGGTGGAAGCCATGCCATGAAGTATAGGTGTTCTATATAGAACTTCTATGCATCAGGGTGTGATCGTCTGCACAGGACTTCGACCTGCTGTTCTGTGGTCAGAGCTCGACCCGGGTGCCCATCACGATCGTGCGTTCGACCGGGAGGCCGAAGAACGCCGCCGGTGAGGCCGCGTTGTGGGCCAGGCCGATGAACAGGCGTTTCTGCCACTTCGGCAGGCCCGGTTGGTCGCCGCGCTCGATGGTGATCCGGGACAGGTAGTAGAACGCCGTGTCCGGGTCGGTCTCCAGTTCGCTGGTGAGCAGGAACGCGTCCCGCAGCGCACCCGGGATGTCCTGGTCGTCCTGGAAGCCGAACCGCACCGTGAGGTGTGCGATGCCGTCGTCGGAGTACGTCAGCGAGTCCACGCCCAGCCGCTCGCCGCGCGGCACGTGCGGCACGTTCTCCGCGACCACCGACACGATCACCACTCGTTCGTGCACGACGCCGTTGAACTCCACGTTGGCGCGCAGCGCCAGCGGCACCGTCTCCTTCGTGGGATGCGGGAAGACGGCCGTGCCCGGCACCCGGGTCGGCGGGTGCGCGTGCAGCCGGTCCACGAAGTCGGACAGCGGGCCCTCCAGGGCCGTGCGGCGCGCCGTGATCACCCGACGGCCGCGCTGCCACGTCAGCATCACCGTCACCACCAGCGCACCGAGCAGCAGCGGCAGCCAACCGCCGTGCACCACCTTGGTCAGGTTCGCGGCGAAGAACGTGAGCTCGACCCCGCCGAACACCACGCCGACCAGTACCAGCCGCCACCACGCCCAGCGCCACACACCGCCGGCCAGCACCAGGAACAGCGACGTGGTCAGCAGCAGCGTGCCGGTGACGGCCAGCCCGTACGCGGTGGCCAGCGCCGCCGAGGAACGGAACGCGAA
>DASZXM010000318.1:0-10635 GCA_035546415.1 Pseudonocardiaceae bacterium | reverse complement strand
CACACCGTGACACCGTCCGGGCCGTGGATCGCGACCACGCCCTCCGGCTGATCGATGCGCTGCCAGCGGCGCTCACCCACCTGCACCGTGTGCAGGCCGGGCAGTGCCAGCAGCAGGTCCGCCGCGTCGTCCGCGGCGCGGGCCAACAGCGCTGCCGCATCGACACCCGCCCGCAGCGGCAGTCGGACGTCGGTCGTGTAGCCGTCGGGCACCGGGTCGTCGTCGGTCAGCGGCCACACCAGTCGCAACACCGGCACCTCGGCCGACCGCTCCGCCAGCAGCGTGGCCAACCGGTCGTGGCCGGCGACCGCGGAACGGGTCCGCTCCGCCGAGAAACCGACACCACCGGACGTGGACAGCACCCGGGGCTCCTCGGACACCGCGAGCACCGCGGCGAAGCCGACACCGAACCGGCCGACCTGGTTGCCGGCGCGTTTGGCGGACGCCCGTAACGACGCCAGGGCGGCGACGCCGTCGGCGTCCAGTGCCGCACCGGTGTTCGCGGCCCGCAGTTCCGTGCCGGACGGCGACTCCACCAGGCGCAGCCACAGCACGCCGGGGACCTGCCCGGCGGCTGCCGCGTCGGCCGCGTTCTGCGCCAGCTCCACCAGCAGCCGGTCGCGGTAACCGCCGACCCGCAGGTCGTCCTCTGCGTTGGCGTCCTCGCGGAACCGGGTGGGCGAGTCCCGCCACGCGGTCAGGACCGAGTCACGCAGCGCCTCGGTGCCGAACGGGTCACTCACCGGTCTGCGGCGCAGCCGGATCCGCAGGGTCGACCGGTGCCGGCAGCTCGGCGACAGCAGGCTCGCCGACAGCAGGCTCGGCGACAGCAGGATGGGCGGTTGCCGGCTCGGCAGCAGCCAACTCGGCCGACGCCGACGGCTCCGTCGGTGCGGCGGTTGCCGGCTCGTCGGTTGCCGGCTCGTCGGTTGCCGGTTCGGCCGACAGTGCCGGTTCGATGTCCATCGTCGTGTCGTCGTACACCAGGTCCGCGACCGGGACCGGGGACGACATCTCCAGTTCCACCTCGGAATGCGCGCCGCAGCCGTACTCCACGTGCACCGTGCGCCCGTCCGCGGGCGACAGTTCGTTGCCGCACACGCCGAACGCGGCCCGCAGCGAACCGGCGATGGGCAGGTAGAAACCGCACGTGCCACAGTGGTCGGGCGCGCTGCGAGCCATGTCGCTGCGCGGGCCGAAGTCGCCGCCCTGCCACCGGTCCGCGGCCTCCAGCCGGCCGAACCGGGACATCACCCGCACCCGGCCGATGCCCAGTTCGTGCTCGACCTCCTCGACCGCCGGGTCGTCCGACAGCAGGTACGCGGGCACCAGGCGCGGGTCGTCCTTCTCCGTGGGCATCAGGTCGCCGACACCCAGGTCGCCCGCCTTGACCCGCTGCTGCCACGGCACCCACTCGGGCGCCACCAGCGCGTCCGGACCGGGGAGCAGGACGACCTCGCTGACCGTCACGGGCGTGTCGGGACCACCGGACGCCACCGTGACCGCCCACCGCCAGCCGCGGTAACCGGGCAGGTCGGCCTCGAAGAGGTGGGTGGCCGCACCGCCGGGCTCCGGATCGACGCCGACGTGCGCACCGACCGGCTCGGTGCCGGCCTCCTCCGCCGCAGCGGCACGGGCGATGTCGACAGCACCGGCGAGGATCGGGTCGACCTCGCCGCCGGTGGGCGACGCCTGCGACTCGATGCCGGGAACCGCGCAGTTCGGAGTGGGTGTCACGGACGTCGATTGTGCCGCACGGCTTCGGCGCCGGGCGAACCTGGCCACACCTTCGGCCCCGGCACCGGACGCCTACCCTGGGTAATGGGGTGAATCTGGTTTCACACGGTGATTGACCCACGTAAAAGACGGCTTGCGGAAGCCGAGTGAGGCAGGATGGATACGTGAACCGCGGCAGTTCGGCACCCCAACCCGATGACGCCCGTCGTGGCCGTCCGGGCTGGAGCGCCGGTGGCCGCAAACGGGTGTCACCGCCGCCGCAGCCGAGCATGCGCCCGCAGGAGCCGAGGCCACGGCCGTGGCAGGAGGAGCCGAGGCAGCGCACGACGTACCGCTCGGACGGCTACCCGCCGGACGAGCGCCGCGAACCGCGCCGGCCGCCACAGCCACCACCGCAACAGCCACCACCCGCGCCGCCACCGCGCCCGGAGTACCGCGAACAGCCGCCGTATCGCGAGGAGCCACCCCGCTACCCGAACGACCGGTACCGGGATGATCGGTACCGGGAGCAACCGCCGAACCGCACGGAGTCGATCGCGGCCGAACCGCTGGTCGGCATGGGCCGGCCGGCCGACCCGCGCGCGCCCAAGAAGCTGACCGTCACCCGCGTCGCCGCCTACCGCGGCCGGCAGTTGGGTCAACAGGCGGTCAACGCGTTCCGCAGGGCCGCGCAGGCCGACGGCGCGCACGAGTCCGGGCTGACGTCGCTGACGTACGCGGTGATGCTGAACTACGCGTCGTCCGCCGCCATGGCCGTCGGCCTGGCCAACACCCTGTTCTTCTCCGCGGCCACCGGCGAGAGCCGCACGAAGGTCGCGCTGTACCTGCTGATCACGGTGGCTCCGTTCGCGCTGATCGCACCGGTCGTCGGCCCGATGCTGGACCGCATCCAGCGTGGCCGCCGGATCGCGCTCGCCGTGTCGTGCGTCGGGCAGGGCCTGTTGTCGGTCGTGATGGCGCTGCACCTGAACGACTGGCTGCTCTACCCGGCGGCGCTGGGCACGATGGTGCTGTCCAAGTCGTTCGACGTGCTCAAGGCGGCCGTCACGCCGAGGGTGCTGCCCGACGGCATCACGCTGTCCAAGACCAACGCCCGGCTGACCGTGTTCGGTCTGGGCGCCGGGCTGGTGTTCGGTGCCATCGCCAGTGGTTTCGCGCAGATGTTCGGGTCGCCCGGCGCGCTGTGGTTCACCGCCGTGCTGTGCATCGCGGACGCCGTGCTGTGCATGGGGATTCCGGCCTGGGTGGAGGTCACCGAGGGCGAGGTGCCGGCGTCGCTGCGGGCCGAACCGAAACGGCCGAAACGGCAGCCCATGGGCCGCCACGTGGTGATCGGCCTGTGGGGCAACGGAACCATCCGGTTGATGACCGGCTTCCTGCTGCTGTTCCCGGCCTTCGTGATCAAGGCGATGGAGCAGCATTCGCCGGTCAAGCAACTGCTGCTGCTCGGGTTGATCGGCGGTGCCGCCGGTCTGGGCAGCTTCGCCGGCAACGCGATCGGCGCCCGCCTGCACTTCGGCAAACCGGACCAGGTGATCCTGGCCTGCCTGGCCGGCTGTGTCGGTGGCGGTGTGCTCGCCGCCCTCACCGGCAGCGTCACGACGGCCGCGATCGCCGCGCTGGTCGCGTCGGTCGCCAGTGCGCTGGCCAAGATCAGCCTGGACGCGACCATCCAGAACGACCTGCCCGAGGCGTCCCGCGCGTCGGCGTTCGGCCGGTCGGAGACGATCCTGCAGTTGGCCTGGGTGTTCGGTGGCGCGCTGGGTGTGCTGCTGCCCACGACGTTCTGGATCGGCTTCCTCGTGGTGTCGATCCTGATGGCCTTCGGCCTGGTGCAGACCACACTGCTGCGGCGCGGCCAGTCGCTGGTGCCCGCGCTGGGCGGCTGGCGACCGACCCGGCCGAACGTGATGTTCCGCACCAGGAAGCGGCAGCAGTCGGCGAGCGACGACCCGTCCGAGGCGCCGACCCGGTTCGCGACCAGGGCGTTGCCCACCGAGGAGACCGAACGGCCCTACGGACCACCGGCGTCCAGCGGGGATCGCAGGCCGTAGGTTGTCCTTCGTGCGTCGTGTGCTGTTCGCCCTGGTGGCCGTGGGCGGCCTCATCGGCCTGTCCGCGTGTTCGGTGCCGAATCCGGACATCACGTTCTACTCGTCCGGCCGGTCGGTCACGGCCGCGCCGATCCAGTACTGCGACGTGCGTGAGGAGCACTGCGCCGCCGACGGCTCGGCGGCCGCGTCGCTCACCGTGATCCCCGGGCAGCCGGTGCAGATCTCGGTGCCGCAGGAGGTCGCGAACACGCCGTGGCAGGTCGGCGCCCGGTTCCGGGACGCCAGCGGCTCGGAGTACGCGTCGTGCAGCCCACTGTTCA
The DNA here is from genome assembly GCA_035546415.1 of Pseudonocardiaceae bacterium. Taxonomy (GTDB): domain Bacteria; phylum Actinomycetota; class Actinomycetes; order Mycobacteriales; family Pseudonocardiaceae; genus DATEPR01. The sequence continues at coordinate 6,524 of DASZXM010000318.1, read as the reverse complement.
GCGTGGGCCAGCGGTACGCGTACACGGTCTACGCGCCGCACGCCGGTGACCAGCTGGTGCTGATCGAGATCTACCAGTCCAGCGGCACGCTGGCGATGACGCCGGACAACCAGGTGTACATGCCCATCCGCGGCACCTGGGTGCTCACGGCGAACACCCAGGGCGCGGCGGCGAACACCGTGCTGCCCAAGCCCGGCGACAACCTCTGCGCGAACTCGTAGCCCGCGCGAGCGCCGCGCCGCCGGAGCGGCGCGCCAGGGTCTACGGGTCCAGTTCCTTCGCGACGGCGCGGACCACCTCGCCGATGCGCTTGGTGGTCTTGCGGTCCGGGTACCGGCCGCGCCGCAGGTCCGGCTGGATCTTGCCCTCCAGCAGCTTGATCATGTCCTCGATCAGGCCGTGCAGTTCCTCGGCCGGGCGACGACGGGCCTCGGCGACCGACGGCGGCGGGTCGAGCAGCTTGACCGACAGCGCCTGCGGGCCCCGCCTGCCCTCGGCCATGCCGAACTCGATCCGCTGACCGGCTTTCAGCGTTTGCACCCCAGTGGGCAGCGCCGAGGCGCGCACGTACACATCCTCGCCACCGTCCTGCGTGACGAACCCGAAGCCCTTCTCCGAGTCGTACCACTTGACCCTGCCGGTCGGCACCGCTCTCACCGTTCTTTCCTCGTGGCCCACCGCCGTACCGGCACCCGCTCCGGGACGGGGCTCCCTCCTCCTGCACGACGAACGCGCCCTGAGGCGTGCCCAGGACGCGTACCCACCAGCGTAGCGACATCATCCGACGAAAACATCTCGCTTGCGCTGACCGGCACGGATCGGACGAGCCAGACAGCAACGGTGGAACCCTGCTGGCCGAGCAGGGATTACGCTGTGTGCCGTGGCTGGTTCCGCACGCTCGTCCAAACTCGTGCCGGTCGCCGTCGCGGTCTTCGCCCTCGGGCTGGTCGCGCTGGTGGCCGTCTTCGTGCTGTACGTCTCCGGTCATCACGACCTGCCGTTGTGGCTCAACAGTTCCGCTGGGGTCCTGGTGCCGTTGGGGCTGGCGCTGGCCCTGGTCGGTCTGGTCCGGGAAGCCCGGGCCAGGCGCTGAGCCAGGTCGCGAAGCCGGTCAGGTCGGGCAGGATCAGCTTGGCGCCGGCACCGGCGAGTTGTTCTTCGTCACAGGGGCCGGTGAGCACGCCGACCGGGTAGGCGTCCGCCGCGACGGCCCCGACCATGTCGCCGACGTGATCACCGACGTAGACCGTGGCGCCGTGTTCACGCAGGGCCGCGCCCTTGCCGCCGGCCCACAGTTCGCCGACCAGTTCGTCGACCTCCCAGCCCAGGGCCGCCAGGTGCTTGGCCGCGTTCGGCCGGTACTTGCCGGTGACCACGAGGGTGCGGCCACCCAGCTCGCGGACGGCGGCCAGCGCCTCGGCGGCACCGGGCAGGGCGACCGTGGCGGGCACCACGATCTCCGGGTACAGCTCGCGGAACCGGGCGACCAGACCGGGGATCAGCTCGTCGGCGACGCCGAAGCCGTGCAGGATCTGGTCCAGCGGCGGCCCGAGGTGGGCGGCGAAGTACTCGCCGTCCAGCGGCAGGCCGGTCTCGGCGGCGAGTTCGTCGAGCACCCGAACCATCCCCGGTCGCGGGTCGATCAACGTCATGTCCAGGTCGAATCCGATGATCGGCGGCACGTTCTCCACAGTAGGTCAGGCCTTCTGCCGTTCCCGGAACGCGGCCGCCTTGACCCGGTTCTGGCACGCGACGGAGCAGAAGCGGCGGGTGCCGTTGCGGGACACGTCGACGTAGGCGCGGTCGCACGCGGGCGCGGAGCACACACCCAGCCGGTCGTGCGCACTGCTGCCCAGCACCACGGCCAGCGCGGTCGCCATGGAACCGGCCCAGCCCAGCGCCCACGGCGCGTCCGGCGCGTGGAAGTGCAGGTGCCAGGGCTCGCCGTCGTGCCGGGACAGCACGGGAATGGCGCCGGTCAGACCGAGCAGGTCGTTCACCAGCCGGCAGGCCGTGTCCAGGTCGCCGCGGGACAGCGCCTCGAACACGGCCCGCAGGTCCTCCAGGTACGCGACGAGTTCGGCGGCCTGGGCCTCGGACGGCACGGTGCGGGAGCGCCTGCTGCCCGGTGCCAGGGCGTCGGCGAGCTGCTCGGCGAGGTCGTGCCCGGTGGGCGGGGTGTACGGGCGGCCCCGGGCGCTGCCCGGCGCGACGACGTTGACGGCGGCCACCGCCGCCAGCACCACACCACTCGTATGACTGTCGAAGTCCACTTGACCAGTCACGCCCTCTCGGTTACGTTCATCACCGTCAAAGCCTATATCGACAGTGACGGAGACGTGATGACCACCCTGGACTCGGAACTCGCCAGCGCCTGGGTCGACCGCTGGGACGCCCAGCAGGAGTACTACGTCGCCGACCGCGAGGAACGGTTCGCCGTGATCGGGGACGTCGTCGCGCACTCGCTGGCCGCCCGCGGCGACGCCGACCGCCCGACCACCACCGGCACCGTCCTGGACCTGGGCTGCGGCCCCGGTTCGCTGGCCGGCCGGCTCGCGGAGCGACTGCCCGGCGCGCGGATCATCGGCGTCGACTCCGACCCGCTGCTGCTCGCGCTGGCCCGCACCCGCTACGGCCGCCACGCCGAGTTCGTCGACGCCGACCTCACCGACCCGGCCTGGACCGCGCACGTACCCGCCACCGCCGACGCGGCCGTGTCGACCACGGCACTGCACTGGCTGGACCCCGAGCCGCTGGCCGCGCTGTACCGGACGCTCGCCGGCCTGCTGCGGCCCGGAGGTGTGTTCGTCGACGGCGACCACCTCGGGCTCGGCGACCCGGCACTGGACGAGATCGGCGTGCTGGTCCGGCGGGGCAGGACGGCCCGCAACGGCATCGCGGACCGGGAGGACTGGGCGGCCTGGTGGACGGCGGTCGGGACGGACCCGGCGCTGTCCGCGCTGATGGACGAGCGGTCGGCGCGTGCGATCGCGCACCACGGCAGCAACGGCCTGTCCGTCGCCGAGCACGTCGACCTGCTCCGGGCAGCCGGGTTCGCCAGTGCCGGCAGTGTCTGGCAGAGCGGTGACGACCACGTGCTCGTCGCGGTGCGGTGACCCCGGACGCCGCATCCGGGTCATCCCGGATGCGGTGGTCGCCCGGTTGCGGCACCGTGGCTGACGTGCGCCTCCTGTTGAACGTCGTCTGGCTCGTGTTCGGCGGCATCGCCATGGTGCTGGGCTACCTGCTCGCCGGGCTGATCTGCTGTCTGCTGGTGGTGACGATCCCGTTCGGCATCGCGTCGTTCCGGATCGCGCTCTACGCCCTGTGGCCGTTCGGGCGGACCGTCGTCGACCGGCACGACGCCGGCCTCGGCTCGGCGCTGGGCAACATCGTCTGGCTGGTGTTCGCCGGCATCTGGCTCACCATCGGCCACCTCGTCGCCGGCGTCGCGCTGTGCGTCACGGTCATCGGCATTCCGCTGGGACTGGCGCACTTCAAGCTGATGCCGGTGTCACTGATGCCGTTGGGCAAGGAGATCGTGCCGGTCGACGCCGTCTACTGAGAACGCGACCAGGGGGAACACCGGGTCCGGTCCGCCGTGGCCCTGGCCGATGCCGGTGAAGGTCGTCCGGCCGACCGGCGCCAGTCCCATCCCGGTGAGCCGGGCGACGTCGTCCGTGGGCCGCCGCGGGGCCGGTGCGTCGGGGTGGTGCGCCGCGGACTTGTTCACCGTGGTGACGAACGTGCCGCCGGGCCGCAGCACCCGGGCGACCTCCGCGACGACCCGCGCCGAGTTGCGCTCGTCCAGCAGGTGCAGCAACCAGATCGCGGTCACGGCGTCGACGGACCCGTCGGCGAACGGCAGTGCCGTCCCGTCGCCCAGGACGACCCGGCCGGGCAGCCGGGTCGCCGCGAACGCCGACATGCCGGCCGACCGGTCCACCGAGACGACGGTGCGGTGCAGCCGGCTGCCGACGATTCCGGTGCCGCCCGCCACGTCCAGCACCAGGCGCGCGCCGTCCGGCAGCAGCGACTCGACGGCGGCAGCGGCGGCCGCCGCGCGTGCGGCACCACCGCGGGTGGCGTCGTAGCGGACGGCCTCGTCGTCGTAGTAGCTCACTCCCGCTCGGCGAGGATGTCGACGGCCCGTTCGCGCATCTCCACCTTGCGGACCTTGCCGGTCACTGTCATCGGGAAGTCGTCGACGATGTGCAGGTAGCGCGGGATCTTGTAGTGCGCCAGCTTGCCCGTGCAGAACTCGCGCAGCGCCTCGACGGTCAGCGTGGGCGCGCCCGGCCGCAACCGGACCCACGCCATCAGCTCCTCGCCGTACCGCTCGTCCGGTACGCCGATCACCTGCGCGTCCAGGATGTCCGGGTGGGTGTAGAGGAACTCCTCGATCTCCCGCGGGTACACGTTCTCGCCGCCCCGGATGACCATGTCCTTGATCCGGCCGGTGATGCTCACGTAACCGTCCTCGTCCATCACCGCGATGTCACCGGTGTGCATCCAGCGGGCCGCGTCGATCACCTCGGCCGTCTTGTCCGGCTGGTCCCAGTAGCCCAGCATCACCGAGTAGCCGCGGGTGCACAGCTCCCCCGGCTCGCCGCGGTCGACGGTGAACCCCGTGTCCGGCTCGATGATCTTCACTTCCAGGTGCGGCCCCACCCGGCCGACCGTGGACACCCGCCGGTCCAGCGAGTCGTCCGCCCGGGTCTGCGTGGACACCGGTGACGTCTCCGTCATGCCGTAGCAGATGGACACCTCTCGCATGCCCATCCGGTCGATGACCTGCTTCATCACCTCGACCGGACACGGCGAACCCGCCATGATCCCGGTACGCAGGCTGGTCAGGTCGTAGTCGGCGAAGTCCGGCACGGCCAGTTCGGCGATGAACATCGTCGGCACGCCGTACAGCGACGTGCAGCGCTCCTCCGCGACGGCCTTCAGGGTCAGCGTCGGGTCGAAGCCGGGCGCCGGGATCACCATGCACGCGCCGTGCGACGTGGCCGCCAGGTTGCCCATCACCATGCCGAAGCAGTGATAGAACGGCACCGGGATGCAGATCCGGTCCACCTCGGAGTAGCCGCACAGCCGGCCGACGAAGTAGCCGTTGTTCAGGATGTTGTGGTGCGACAGCGTGGCGCCCTTGGGAAAGCCCGTGGTGCCGGACGTGTACTGGATGTTGATCGGGTCGTCGGCGGTGAGCCTGATCTCGGCCAGCCGCGCCGGGTCGGCCGCCCTGCCCGCCGCCACCAGGTCGGTCCACGCGGGCGAGTCCAGCAGCACGACGTCGGTCAGCGCCGGGCACTTCGGGCGGACCTCGTCGATCATCGCCGCGTAGTCGGACGTCTTGAACCGCTGCGCCGACACCAGTGTCGTGATGCCGGCCTGGTTGAGCACGTACTCCAGTTCGTGCACCCGGTACGCCGGGTTGATGTTCACCAGGATCGCGCCCAGCTTCGCGGTCGCATACTGCACGAGTGTCCACTCGGCACAGTTGGGCGACCAGATGCCGACCCGGTCACCCTTGCGTACGCCCAGCTCGGCCAGGCCGAGCGCGACGGCCGTGACGTCGTCGGACAGCTCGTGGTACGTCCAGCGCCGCCCGACGGCGCAGTCGACGAGCGCCTCCCGGTCACCGAACCGCGCGACCGTCCGGTCGAAGTTCGTGCCGATGGTGTCGCCGAGCAGGGGCACCTGCGAGGTGCCGGACGCGTAACTGGGCAGTGCGGTCGTCATCGACCCACCTCCTCGCCGGGGCGCTGATCAGGGGACCAGTCGAACCCATCCGCCGTCCGGAGGCAAGCCCTACTCGGACTCGGTACCCCGTTCGGCCGGCCGGGGCGCGTGCTCCGCCGTCTCGGCCTCGGCCTCCGCGTCGGCGTCCAGTTCGGCGTCGGCCTCGGCTTCGAGTTCGGCACCCGGTTCGAGGTCCGACTCCAGCTCCTCGACCCCCTCGGAGTCGATCAGGCCGTCCTCGACGGCGTCATCGGCCAGGTCTTCGTCGTCGACCAGCACCGGCTCGATGTCGACGTCCTCCTCCGACAGCGGCACTACCAGGCACGGGCCGCCGACGAACACGCCGCCGTCCACACCCAGCACCTTGCCGTCCGCGTACAGGCAGGGGCCCTCGATCATCGACGGCGGCACACCCAGCTGGTCGGCGATCACGCTGTGGCCGTGCACGATCCGGCTGCCGCCGAAGACGTCCAGCATCTTGTCGGCGGTCTCCGAGCCGTCCGGCCCGCGGAACGCGTAGCGGGTGGTCATCCGGCGCCAGCAGTCCCACCACAGCTCGATGTCGTCCCCGGTGAGCACCTCGGTGACGTTGGCGTTGATCTCGTCGATCGTGTCGCCCCACCCGAAGTACTCCATGGTGTCGGAGTGCATCAGCAGGTGGTCGTCGACGCGGGCCATCACCGGCAGGTGGGACAGCCAGTCCAGGTGCGTGTCGGTGAGCGCCTCCTGGTCGGCCGCCTGGCCGCCGTTGAGCCGCCAGCTCCGCTCGAAGCTGCGGG
>DASZXM010000317.1:0-2455 GCA_035546415.1 Pseudonocardiaceae bacterium | reverse complement strand
TTGGTGTCGATGGTGGCGCGCAGCAGGCGGAACTCGTAGTCCGCCGAGTCGGCCACCTGCAACATCGCCTCGGTGTCCTTGGGCAGGCACGAACCGCCCCAGCCCGGCCCGGGCGACATCGACGACTGGCCGATCCGGCGGTCGTAGCCCATGCCCTCGGTGACGTCGGAGATGTTGGCGCCCAGCCGTTCGCACAGCTCGGCCACCGAGTTGATGTAGGAGAGCTTCATCGCCAGGAAGCAGTTCGCCGCGTACTTCACCAGCTCGGCGCTGGCCGCGTCGGTCAACACCGTCGGTGCGCCCAGCCGGGCGTACAGCGACGCGACCCGCTCGGCGGCGTCCTGCGACACGGACCCGACGACGATCCGGTCCGGGTTCAGGAAGTCGTGCACGGCGGCGCCCTCGCGCAGGAACTCCGGATTGCTCACCACGGCCACGTCGTCCCGGCCCAGCAGTTCGGCGGTGCGTTCGGCCGTGCCCACCGGCACCGTCGACTTGTTCACCACGACGCTGCGCGGGCTCAGCCGGGCGCCGATCTCGTCGATCACCGACTCGACGGCGGTCAGGTCGGCCAGCCCGCCGACCCCCATCGGCGTGGGCACGCACAGGAACACGACCTCGGGGCCGCCCTCCATCTCGGTGAGCGCCGACGTCGCGCCGACGGTGAACGTCAACCGGCCGGCGGCCAGACCCTCGGCGACCAGCTCGGGCAGGCCGGGCTCCATGATGTCCACCTCGCCCCGGCGCAGGCGCTCGACCTTGTTCTCGTCGACGTCGGCACACACCACCCGGTGGCCGAGGGAGGCCAGACACGCCCCGGTGGTCAGGCCCACGTACCCCGTGCCGATGACCGCGATGCGGCGCGCGAACATAACCCCACCTCACCCAACCTGTTGTCCGGCCGCGTCGGCCTCGGTCTGCACTGCACCTGCCCGCCGGAGACCGAACATACCGTCGAAGACGGACACGTACGTCCGTGCCTGGGGCCGCCAGTCTAGGTGCCGCTCGGCCCGCTGCCGGCCCGCGGCGCCGAGTTCGGCCCGCCGCCGCGGGTCGTCCAGCAGCTCGACCAGCGCGTCCGCGAAGCCCGCCTCGTCACCCGGCTCGACGTAGACCGCGCAGTCCCCGCCGGACACCACGGTCTCGGTCAGCCGGTAGGCCACCACGGGCAGGCCGTAGGCCAGGTACTCCATCGTCTTGTTCATGGTGGAGACGTCGTTGAGCGGGCTGAGCGGGTCGGGGGACAGGCCCACGTCCGCCGTGGACAGGTACGCGCCGATGTCGGCTGGACCGACCCGGCCGGTGAACGTGACGTACTCGTCCAGGCCCAGCTCGGTGCACTGCGTGCGCAGGTCCTCCAGGCAGTCGCCGAAGCCCATGAGCGCGAACCGGACGTCGGTGCGGCCGTGCCGGCGCACCACGTGCTCGGCGACCCGCAGCACGCCGTCCACCCCGTCCTGCGGACCCATGATGCCCAGGTAGGCGACCAGGTGTTCGCGTCCACCGCGCAGTTCCGGCCGCGGCTCGCCCGGCTTCATCACCGACGTGTCCGGACCGGACCGGACCACGGCGGTGCGGTTCCGGTCGACGCCGCCGCGCTCCAGCGCGATCCGGCGGTACGACTCGTTCGTCGAGATCACCCGGTCCGCGGTGTGGAACGTGCGTCGCTCCAGCCAGTACAGCGCCTTCAGCTGTGCCTTGCCCGCGATGCCGGTCGGTTCACCGAAGCGGGACCGGAACACCTCCGGGTTGAGGTCATGGTGGTCGAACACGAACCGCACGCCCGCGAGGCGCCACAGCAGCGCCAGCGACCAGTAGATGTCCGGCGGGTTGCACGCCTGCATCACCTGGAACGGCCTGCGGCGCCGGACCTTCAGGGTGAGCAGCGCGGTGCGCACCCAGCAGTACAGGAACTCCCAGGCGTAGCCGACGAAACCGTCTGCCTGGCGCGGCGGCGCGTACTTGTGGATGTGCACGCCGTCCAATTCCTGGTAAGCGGGGTCACCGGGGCCTTTCGGGCAGATCACGGACACGTCGTAGCCGGCGGCGACGAGCGCCTGCGCCTCCAGCCAGACCCTGCGGTCCAGGGGCACGGGCAGGTTCTGCACGACGATCAGCACGTGCGGGCCTCTGGCCATGGGTCGGCCTCTCCTTCAGGTACGGGTGGTCTGGTCCGGCGACCAGGTGTGCGCTGTGCCGCGGGCGGTCCGCCAGCGCGCGGTGACGCGCTCGGCGAGCAGGATGCCGACGAAGCACGCGGCGTCCAACGGGCCGACCCTGCCGGTCCGGACCAGGCCGGCCAGTGCCGTCGGCCGCAACGCGGGTTCGGTGGCCGGGCGGCCGTGCGCGGCCAGTTCCCGGTTGCCCAGGCGGACCCGTGCCCGTCTGCGGATCAGCGCGCCGACCGTGCGGGACAGCCGGACGGGGGCGACGGCACCCGGCACGGTGAGCCGTT
>DASZXM010000316.1:0-4065 GCA_035546415.1 Pseudonocardiaceae bacterium | reverse complement strand
CAGCGGATGCGGGCGGCTCGGACAGCGGCCGGCGGATGCGGCAGGGGTTGGCACGGGCGGGCTCGGGCTCGGCCAGGCCGATCCGGTGGCAGCGATGCTCGCCGGCACGGGTGGCGAGATGCCCGCCGGCACGGGTGACCGGAATGCTTGCCGGGCGGGCGAACCGGACGCTTCCCGGCGCCGATGGCCGGAGCACTTGCCGGGGCGGGCGAACCGGACGCTTGCGGGCGCCGATGGCCGGAGCGCTTGCCGGCATGGGTGGCGGGGGATAGGCGACGTGTCGCGGCTCGGCGCGGTGGTGGGCGTCGGCGTGGAGGCGACGGAAGTGCTGCGGCGGCGGACGGTCGGGCGAAGGCGGGGTCAGTGGCGCACCCGACAGGCAGGGGCGGCACGGCAACGCAAGCGGGCAGCACCGCACGCGGCACGGCAAGCGGGCAGCACGGCAAGCAGGCGGCACGGCACCGGCAAACGGCGGCAGGCGGCGGCAACAGCAAACGGCGGCACCGGCGAGCGGCGAGCGTGCGGCACCGGCGAGGCCGGAACGACAGGCTGGGAACGATTCGGCTCAGGCGAGCGTCGGTCGGGCGAGCGTGGGCTAGAGCGAGCGTCGGCCAGAGCGAGCATCGGCCAGAGCGAGCGACGGACAGAGCGAGCATCGGCCAGGGCGAGCATCGGCCAGGGCGAGCATCGACCAGGGCGAGCATCGACCAGGGCGAGCATCGACCAGACCGAGCATCGGCCAGTGCGCCGGTGGCCTGGCCCAGCGGCCTGGACGTGGCTCGGACCCGCCGTCCCCCAACGGCGGGTCCGTGCTTCGGTTGTCGTGGCCCGGCCGGCCCCGTTCGGTCGGGCCACGGCAACTTTCCTGCCCCCGGAAATGCGCCCTACGTCAGTCGAACAGCTCCTCCAGGAAGCTGCGCTTGCGGCGTTTGCGGTTGTCGTGGTGGCCGCGACCCGGGCCGTGGTTGCCCGTGTACGGGCGGTACGGCGGTGGTTGTTCGTAGTACGAGTTCTCGGCACTGGTGATGCGTTCTAGTTCGCCCTGGTCGAGGAAGATGCCGCGGCAGCCTGAGCACTGTTCGATGTGGACGCCGTCCTTGTCGACGGTGCGCATCTGGGACTGGCATTTCGGGCAGATCATCGCGGGCTCCCGTCCTCGGCCAACCCGCGATCAGCGGCAACCAGCTCGCGCCGCCCCGGGATCTCACGCCCTCCTGCCGCCTCGCGATCGGCCGGCTCGCCGCCGTGGTCGCCGCGGGCGTCGCCGTCGCCGTCGTGCGCTGCGTTGCGGGATTTGGTCGACTTGCGGACGCGGATCGCGGCCAGGCGTTCGCGCGTCTTGGTGAGCAGACTCGCCGCCCAGTCGTATTCCGTGGCCAGTAGGGCCAGGCCGCCCGCGATCACCAGCAGGCCCGGGCCGGGCAGGACCAGCAGTGCGGCTCCAACCGCCAGGAGGGTCCAGCCGCCGACCACGCGTCCGATTCGGTTGACCGTCATCGCGCTGCCTCCTTGTCTTGCGTGTCCGTGGCGTCTTGCGTGTCCGTGCGTCTTGCGCATCCGTGGCGCCGCGTCGTCTTTCGGACACGTCCAGTTTCGCCGTCGGGTCGGGCGCTGCCAGGGTTCGTGGTCGGCGAAGTCCGGCCGCCTACATTGCCGAACCTCGGCAACATTGCGTCCGCGACCACCGTCCGGTAGACCCGATGGCATGGTGGACGTCTACGTCGCGGGGCCGGTGGCTGCTGTCCGCGCGTTGTACGGAGATCTCGTCGGCCGGTCGGCGTGGACCCGCGCTCCCGTCGACCAGCTCCGGGTCCAGGCCGACCGGCTTGCCGACGGGCATCGGTTGCGGATACCGGGCAGTGACGTCGAGTTGGCCAATTGGCATCCGATGCTGGTGACCCGGCCGGTTGCCGAGATCTGGGCCGCCGATCTGCGGGAGGACGACTTCCTGCTCGCTCTCGCCCGGCAGCACGGGTACCGGCAGTGGGAGTCCGTACCCGCCGGGCCCGGTCCGGTGCCCGAATTCGAGGCCGCTGTGGAGGCCGTCGTCGACGGGGATCTCGTCGGATTGACCCGGCTGTTGGACGCCACGCCGGATCTGGTCAGCATGCGATCCCATTGGGGGCATCGGGCGACATTGCTGCACTACGTGGCGGCCAACGGGGTCGAGACCTATCGGCAGCGGGTGTCGCCGCGCGCGGCCGATGTCGCGTCGTTGCTGGTGTCGCGGGGTGCGGAGGCCCACGCGACCGCTGACATGTACGGCGGTCGGCAGACGACGCTCGCGTTGTTGCTGACCAGCAGCCATCCGCGGGACGCCGGGGTGACCGCCGCCGTCGCGCACGTGTTGGGCGTCAACGGATCACCGCGTCAACTGATCGTCACGTGTCGGGCGTCAACTGATCGTATGGACCGAACAGGCGATTGACCCGATGATCCCGCGATCCGAGACTTGCCACGTATTTCGCGCCGTCCGGCCGGGAAGGGGTGTTCGCGATGAAGCGGTACGAGGACCTGGACGGAACAGCCGTCACCCCGGGGATCAACTGACCGACGACCAACTCACGCTCCGGTGGGTGTCCGGCTGACGGGCACCCACCGGCCGGTTTTGCTGGGGGAGACAGCCGCCATGGACACGGCCTCGTTCGCGTTACAGCCCCTGATCGATCTGACCGCCGATCCCGGTGTGCCGCCCAGTCTTCTCGGCCAGGCCGTGCTGCACTGGGCCGGGCACCGGGACGCGCCGCTGTCGTGGTCGGCCGACCGGTTGCCGCCGCGGACACTGCGCGGCATGCTGCCCGTTCGATCCACAGTGGACGATCCGTCGTTGTTCGCGGCGCGGATGGCGTGCCAGTTGGGTGATTTCGAGCGGGCCGCGGCGCTTGCCGACGAGTTGCCGGACAAGGTGTGGCGGGAGTTGTTGCTGGCACGGTGTGCCGACCACGATCCGGGTCCGGTGCCCGACGACGCCGACCAGGTGGCGCGGTTCGCGTGGCTGGGTCAGCAGATCCGGCATTCGCCGTCGCGCGCGTTGTTCGACACCGCCACGATCGTGGCCGCCGAGGTCGGGCAGGAGGACCCGGTGCTGGGGCTGTTGGCGTCGGCGCGGCTGGCGGGTTGGCGGCTGCGGGCCGGGCAGGTGGTCGACCCGGCGCTGCTGGACGAGATCGCCGCGTACCGGGACGACTTCCTGTTCCGTGAGGCCGCGCACGAGATCCGGCTGGCGCTGGCCGACACCGCGTTGTTCGACGGTGACCTGGACGCCGCCGCCGAGCATGCGGTCGCGGCGCTCGCGTTGGACCCGTCCGGTGCGCCCACCCACCTGTTGTTGGCCACGGTCGCGCGGGCACGGGACCGGGTCGAGGACGCCCGCCGGCACTACCGTGACGCGGCGCGTTTCGGGCTCGTGGAACGCGGTGAGGCGTTGGCCGGGCTGGTGGACCTCGGGGACGACGTGTCGCTCGTCGGCGCAGTCGCCGACCTGTTGACCGCCGGCCCGGAACCGGACGTGGTGCGGGTGAACCGGCTGCGCGGCCGGTCGGCGATGTTGGTGAACACGGTCGCCGCCGACACCGCGCGGTGGTTGGACGGGCCGCGGCAACGGCCGCTGCCGGTCGAGCGCTACCGGCCGTTTCTCGACCTGGAGCACCCGGGTCTGGTGCCGCAGGACGTGCCGCCGGTCGCGGTCCACTCGCCGCTGATGTCGTTGGCGGCCGTCGTGGAGCACCGGGAGCCGTGGTTCCGCGAGATCCACCCGCAGCGGGCCACGGCGGCGACGTTCCGCGCGGAACTGGCTCGCACCGCGGCCCTGTTCGGGTACGACACGGCCGCCGACTACCCGACGTGGCTGGCAGGCGCGTGCCCGGTCGGGTTGCGTGACACGTTGGCGGCCAGCCTGGATCTTCCGATGCTGGACCGGGCGTTGACCAGCCGGTTGCTGGCCGCGTTGGGGTTCTACGAGCAGGCCAAGCGGGTGGTGCCGGGGCCGGATTCGCCGGTCACCGACCCGGAGTCGGCGTATGCGCTGTTCAGCTGGTTGTTCGCCGAGTTCGTGCACACGACGGG
>DASZXM010000315.1:0-2629 GCA_035546415.1 Pseudonocardiaceae bacterium | reverse complement strand
TGAACGACCCGCTGGCCAACCCGTGGATGAACATCCGGCCGCCGTCCCGCAGCGACTCGAACGCCGCCCGCCCGATGTCGCCGCCGACACCGTCGAACACGACGTCGACCTCTCGCGTCCACCCGGGTACCCGGTAGTTGACGGTGACGTCGGCGCCGAGTGTGCGGGCACGGTCGAGTTTGACGTCGCTGCCGGCGGCGGCGACCACGGTGGCACCGGCACGCTTGGCCAACTGCACCAGCAGGCTGCCCACCCCGCCGGCGGCGGCGAGGACCAGCACGCGCTGCCCCGCCAACGGTTGCGCGGCAGCGGCCAGCGCGGCCGCGGTGCGACCGTCGGCGAGCAGCGCGACGGCATCGGCCAGGTCGAGGCCGTCGGGCACGTCGATCGGCTCGTCGGCCGGGACGGCGACGTACTCGGCGTACGCGCCGGTGCCACCGGTGGACGTGACGACCCGGCGGCCGCTCTCGGTGACGCCGCCGACGCCATTGCCCGGGATGTAGGGCGGCGTCGGCGCGGGGAACGGCGCACGGCCGGCCCGCACCTGGGTCTCCACGAAGGTGATGTTGGCGTAGCCGACGCGGACGAGCACCTCACCGGCCCGGGGCACCGGAGCCGGCACGTCACCGGCCACCAGTACCTCGGGCCCACCGAACTCCCTCACCACGACAGCGCGCATGCACCGATCCTGCAACCTCGACCATGATCGAGGTCAATGCCGCCGGATCACGAGCACGCCGGAGTCCACCTGCGGCGGCGGCCGGAACGCCTGCCTGGGCAGTGCCCGACCCGGCCGCAGCACCCACTGCCGCAGCCAGCGTCCGGCACCGGGAGCGCGGCCGTCGACGTAGCGGCGGACCACGGCCCGCTGCAACACGAGATCGGCGGCGACCAGCCGGGAACCGGGTGTCAGCAACGCGCGCAGAACGTCGCCGGACAGGGAGTAAGGAGGGCTGGCGACGACCCGGAACGGCCGCCGTGGCCACCGGAAGTCGGTGAGATCGCACTCGACGACGGTGACCCCGGGATATCGCTCACGCAGCCGCGCGGCGCGCCCGGAATGCAGCTCGACGGCGACGACCCGGGCACCGGCAGCCACCAGATGCCTGGTCAGCGCACCATTCCCGGCGCCGAGATCGACGACGAACTCGCCAGCACGCACACCGGAGTCGGCAACGATCCGCCGAGCCCAGGAATCAACGAGCGGATGCCATCCCCACTGCCGCCGCGAGACCCCGGCGGACACGACGCACCATCACAGCGAAACTACCCATGCGGGCACCCAACCACCGACACCGGCGGGCGACAACCGAATTACGGCGGCGCGGCCTGCCCGGCCACCCCGCCGCGCGGATGCCCACCGCGACCGCTCGGATCAGGCGCGTGGCCGCGCTACACCGGGTCCGCCGAATCACGGCGGCGGCGCGGACCGCCCGGCTACCCCACCGTGCGGGGGCGCGCGAACTGGAACATCATGTGACGGCGCAACTCGAAGCCGATCGACTCGTACAGCCGGATCGCTCCCGTGTTCGTCTCCGCCGCGTGCAGGAACGGAACGTCGCCGCGTTCGCGGATGCCCACCGCGACCGCCCGGATCAGGCGCGTGGCCAGCCCGTGGCCGCGGTACGCCGGGTCCGTGCACACCGCGCTGATCTCGGTCCAGCCGGTGGGTCGCATCCGCTCCCCCGCCATCGCGATCAGGGCTCCGTCGCGTCGGATTCCCAGGTAGTTTCCCAGCGACACCGTCCGCTGCAGGAACGGGCCCGGCTCGGTCCGCCGCACCAGGTCCAGCATCTCCGGGACGTCCGCCTTGCCCAGCGGGACCGTTTCCGGGTCGACCGCCGCCTCCAGGTCCTCGCCGACCAACTGCACACCCCGCAGGCCAGGGCGCGTTTCCCAGTCGTCGGGCACCTCGTCCACCCCGACCAGGACGACACCCTCCGACCCGACGACGCGCGCCAGGTCGCCGAACGCGTCCGCCGAGGACAGTCCGCCGAACGGCGCCACGTCCCTGGGATACCGGGCGGCACCGCCCACGGCGTGCGCCACATCGGCCTGCGGGCCGGCCAGCGCCGACCACACCGGGTTGTCCAGGACAGTCATCGACACTCCTCGCTGGCCGGCACGCTCGTGGGACAGCCGCGAGCTGGGCACGTCCGCCTGCACGACCCTCCCCCGGACTGCGCGGACCGCGGCGGCCGCGCGCGACCTGGTGGTCCTGTCACATCGTGCGGCGATCACGCGAACCCTGTCGACCCGTTTCGCCATCTGGGCACGTGGTTCGCGCCACACCCGGAAGCAGCACAGACGACACGATCGTCGTAACGCCGGGCAAGGCGGTGCCGACCCGCTGCTGCGCGCCGCCGAACGCGCGCTGTGGCAGCGGTCCGCGCTGGTGCCCGGCATCACCGCCTGGCAGCACGCCGGCCTGCTGGCCGTGCTCGGCGGAGCGGCGACGCTGCGCGCCCACCGCGGCGCGGGCGCCCAGTCGCGTCTGCTGCGACATCGGCTGCACGTGGCGGCCGGCCTGGGTTGTGCGCCGGCGGTGGCCACCGTCGTTCCGGACTCGGCCAGCGCGGCCAACCTGCGGCGCGCCGGTTTCGACGTGCGGCGCCGGGCCGCGTGGGTT
>DASZXM010000314.1:0-10679 GCA_035546415.1 Pseudonocardiaceae bacterium | reverse complement strand
CGGATCGCCATGTCGACCGGTTCGTCCGTGACGCCGCCCCACGGCGTGAACTCGGTGTCGGCGCCGTCGCTCAGCGACGCGGGCAGCATGATGTGCGGCGGCACGAGCCGGGTGACGGTCGCGACCCAGTCCGCCGGCAGTGGCCGGTTCGGGTCGACGTCCCGCTCCAGCACGGTGGCGATCAGGTGCGTCCACGACCTCGGCACGACTCTGACCAGGTCGTATCCACCGCCGCCGAGCGCAAGCCACCGTCCGCCCGCGTACCGGACGGCCAGGTCGCGCAGGGCCTGGTAGATGGCCCGGTGGCCGTCCACGGTGAGTGACAGGTCGGCGAGCGGGTCGTTGCGATGGGTGTCCACGCCGCACTGCGTGACCAGTACCTGCGGCTGGAACTTCGCCAACAGGCTGGGCACGACGGCGTGGAACGCGCGCAGCCACGGGCCGTCGGCGGTGCCCGGCGGCAGCGGCACGTTGACGGCGGTGCCCTGCGCGTCGCCGACACCGATCTCGCGCGGGTAGCCGGTGCCCGGCCACAGCGTGCGCGGGTGCTGGTGCAGCGAGATCGTCAAGACCCTGGGGTCGTCGTAGAACGCGGCCTGCACGCCGTCGCCGTGGTGCACGTCGGTGTCGACGTACGCGACCCGCTCCACGCCGTGGTCCAGCAGCCAGGAAATCGCGACGGCACAGTCGTTGTAGACGCAGAAGCCAGCGGCGTGGCTGGGCATCGCATGGTGCAGCCCGCCCGCGATACTGACCGCCCGGTCGGCCTTCCCGGTGGCGATCAGGTCGGCGCCGAGCACGGACCCGCCGACCACGAGCGCGGACGCCTCGTGCATGCCGGCGAAGATCGGGTTGTCGGCGGTGCCCAGGCCGTGGTCGACGTCCCACGGGCTGTCCGGCGCGGCGCGCACGGCAGCCAGGTACGCGGGGTCGTGGATGCGCTCGATCAACTCGTCACCGGCCATCTCCGGCCGCAGCGGCGTGACCCCGTCCAGCACGCCCAGGGCGGTGGCGAGCTGGACGGTCAGCTTGAGGCGGATCGGGTTGAGCGGATGGTCCTCGCCCATGTCGTAACCGAGGAGCGACTCATCCCACACGACCTCAACGGGTAGGCCCATACCTCGACCCTAGCCGTGCCCCTAGCCGCCGGCCGGCAGCGCGCCGTTCGGTTCCGTGCCCGTCGCCACGGGGCGTGCCGGGTCGGCCGACCAGTTCGACCATGATCCGGCGTACAACGCGGCAGGCCGATCGGTCACACCGGACACTTCCAGCGCGAGCACGACCGACGACGCGGTGACCCCGGAGCCGCAGTAGGCGCCGATCTCGGCGTCCCGAGTGGCACCCAACGTCGCGAACCGGCCGGCCAACTCGGCGGGCGTGCGCCAGCGGCCGTCGTCACCGATGTGCGCCGCGAACGGCGCGTTACGCGCTCCCGGCACGTGGCCGGCCCTGGGGTCGACGGGTTCGACGTCGCCGCGGTAGCGCTCCGGTGCCCGCGCGTCCAGCAGCACCCCGTCCCGGGCGAGCGCGGCGGCCGCGTCGGCGTCCAGCACCGGCATATGACCAGGCCGGACCACGACGTCACCCGGTTCAGGGTGCGGCACGTCGGCGGTGACAGGCCGGTTCTCCTGTGTCCACGCCGCGTAACCACCGTCCAGAACGGCAACCTCGGTGTGCCCGGCCCAGCGCAGCAGCCACCACGCGCGAGCGGCGACGGAACCGTCGCGGTCGTCGTAGGCGATCACCCGATCGGTGCCGTTGACGCCGGCGGCGCGCAGCGTGGCCTGCAGGGCTGCGGGATCGGGCAGCGGATGGCGGCCGGCCGCGCTCGGTGGCGCGGCCAGATCGGCGTCCAGGTCGACGAACACGGCACCCGGCACGTGGCCGGTGGCGTAGTCGTCGCGGGCCGGTGGACCGGCCAGCCGCCAGCGGACGTCCAGCACGACGGGTGGTTCGGCGGAAGCCAGCAGTTCGGCCAGCTCCGCCGTGGACACGAGGGATCGGGTAGGTGACGCCACCCGCTCATCTTGCCCGGCCCCGGTAAAAGGCCGCGAGGCGCACGCAGTGTCCCTGCGACCGACTACCATTGTCAAAGACGAAGGGGAATGGTGTGAACGACCTCATCGACACCACCGAGATGTACCTCCGGACGATTTACGAGCTGGAGGAAGAGGGCGTGGTGCCGCTGCGCGCGAGGATCGCCGAGCGCCTTGAGCAGAGCGGGCCGACCGTCAGCCAGACGGTCGGCCGGATGGAACGCGACGGCCTGGTCGTGGTCGCCGACGACCGACACCTCGAACTGACCGATCACGGCCGCGAACTGGCCATCGCGGTGATGCGCAAGCACCGGCTCGCGGAGCGCCTGCTCGTGGACGTCATCGGCCTGGAGTGGGAGCAGGTGCACAGCGAGGCCTGCCGCTGGGAACACGTGATGAGCGAGGCCGTCGAGCGCAAGCTCGTCAACCTGCTCGACCACCCCACCACCTCCCCTTACGGCAACCCCATCCCCGGGTTGGACAAGCTGGGCGCGGGCGAACCGGCGCCGCCGGTGGAACCGGACCTGATGCGAGTGGACGAGGTCGCCCGGCGTGGCGGCGGCACGGTGCAGGTGCGCAGGATCGCCGAACACGTGCAACTGGACACCGACGTGCTCACCGAACTGAAGGCGGTCGGCATCGTCCCCGGCGGGACCGTGGAGGTGTCCGCGATGGGTGACCGCGGCAACGGCATCGAGGTGAAGGGCGCCGGCAACGCGGCGCGCATCCAGCAGTCCATCGCCCACGCGGTGCTCGTTCACGCGATGGCCACCGTCCGGTGAAGGCGTCCGACCGCGCCGCATCGGCTTTCCAGGAACTGCACGGCAAGGCACCGGCGGGTGTCTGGTCGGCCCCCGGCCGCGTCAACCTGATCGGCGAGCACACCGACTAC
The DNA here is from genome assembly GCA_035546415.1 of Pseudonocardiaceae bacterium. GTDB lineage: Bacteria > Actinomycetota > Actinomycetes > Mycobacteriales > Pseudonocardiaceae > DATEPR01. The sequence goes on along the minus strand of DASZXM010000314.1, from coordinate 7,751 downwards.
AACGACGGCTACGTGCTGCCGTTCGCCCTGCCGCACCGCACAGCGGTGGCCGGCGCGGCCCGCACGGACGGCTTCCTGTCGGTCACCACGGTGGGCGACGACGGCCGCCCGCAGCGTATGGACCCGGTCCCGGTCGCCGACATCGAACCCGGCGCGGTAACCGGCTGGGCCAGTTACCCGGTCGGCGTGGCGTGGGTGCTGCGCGACCACGGCTACCTGGCAGGCGCCGACCTGGTCATCGCCGGCGACGTCCCGGCGGGCGCCGGCCTGTCGTCGTCGGCGGCACTGGAGTGCTCCACGCTGCTGGCCCTGCTCGGCCTGGCCGGCCGCGAGATCGGCGACTCGGCCACCGAGCGCGCCGAACTGGCCAAGTGGGCCCAGCGCGCCGAGAACGAATACGCGGGCGTCCCCAGCGGCGTACTCGACCAGACGGCGTCGCTGTGCTGCCGGGACGCGAGCGTGCTCTTCCTGGACGTGCGCTCCGGCGACATGGAACAGGTCCCGTTCGCCGCGGCGGCGGAGGGCCTGGAGGTCCTGGTGATCGACACCAGGGCCAGCCACAAACTGGGCGACTCGGAGAACGGCGACGGCTACAGCGCGCGCCGCAAAGGATGCGAACGCGCGGCCGAACTGCTCGGCATCCCGGCGTTGCGGGACGTCAAGCTGGACGAGCTGCCGTCCGTGGCATCGGCCCTGCCGGACGAGCTGTTCCCGTTGGTCCGCCACGTCGTCACGGAGAACGCCAGGGTTCTGGAAACAGTGGACCTGTTGCACCACAACCGTTTGCCCCAGATCGGCCCGGTGCTCACGATGTCCCACGAAAGCCTTCGCGACGACTACCGCGTGTCGGCGGTGGAGCTGGACGTGGCGGTGGACACGGCGCTGACGGCGGGCGCCCTGGGTGCGCGCATGACCGGCGCCGGCTTCGGCGGCTCGGCGATCGCCCTGGTACCGGCGGAGGACCGACCGGACGTGGAACGAGCGGTCACGGAGGCGTTCGAACAACGCTCGTGGCTCACCCCACGCCTGTTCACGGCGGTCCCATCAGCAGGCGCCAGCCGAGACGCCTGACAAGCCACCCGCACACGGCCCACCCACACACGGCTCGACGCCTCGGGCGCAACCCGACTCGGGCCGCCACCCGGCCCTTGGGCCACCACCCGACTCGGGCCGCCACCCGACTCGGCCGCCACCCGGCCGTTGCGCCACCACCCGACTCGGGCTGCCACCTGACGCTCGGTCCGCCGCGCCACCTCGGGCCGGCATCCGCGCCGCCCCACGCCCCAGACTGCCAACTCGCCCCCGGACCGTCGCCACACCGCAGACCGCCGCCGCACCGCGGGCTATCCCTCCGCCATGCGCTGCCGCCCTGCCCGCGAAGCGCCGTCGCCACGTGCTGTCGCCAGACCGTCCGCGCGGCGCTCCCTCCTGCCCGACATATGCACGTTTGCGCATAACCGGCCGGTTACGCCGGTCACAGGTCCGCCCGGCACACTGGACGGGACGGATGGACTGTCAGAAGGCGAGGAACGCGGTGAAGTTGCTGGTAACCGGTGGTGCCGGGTACGTCGGGAGCGTGTGCGCGGCGCGGTTGCTCGAGGCCGGCCACGAGGTGACCGTGGTCGACGACCTGTCCACCGGGCACGCGGACGCCGTACCGGAGGGCAGCCGGTTCGTCGAGGCCGACGTCGCCGAGGCGGCCGACTCGCTGCTGGCCGAACGGTTCGACGGCGTGCTGCACTTCGCAGCGAAGTCGCTGGTCGCCGAGTCCATGCGGGAGCCGGAGAAGTACTGGCTGGGCAACGTGGTCACCTCCGTGCGCCTGCTGGAGGCGGTCCGCAGGCACGGCACGCCGCGACTGGTCTTCTCGTCAACGGCCGCCACCTACGGTGAGCCCACCGAGGTGCCGATCAAGGAAACGGCCGAAACCCGGCCCACCAACACCTACGGCGCCAGCAAGCTCGCCATCGACCACGCGATCACGTCGTACGCGACGGCACACGGACTGGCTGCCGTGAGCCTGCGGTACTTCAACGTGGCCGGCGCGCACGGCCGGTTCGGCGAACGGCACACGACCGAGACCCACCTGATCCCGATCGTGCTGCAGGTGGCGCTCGGCGAACGCGAGTCCGTGCAGATCTACGGCGAGGACTACCCGACGCCGGACGGCAGCTGCATCCGCGACTACATCCACGTGACCGACCTGGCCGACGCTCACCTCCTCGCTCTCCAACACGCCACACCCGGACAGCACCGGATCTACAACCTGGGCAGCGGCACCGGCTTCTCGGTCAAAGAAGTGATCGAGGCATGCCGGGCCACGACGGGCCACGAGATCCCGGCAATCGTCGCGGAACGCCGCCCTGGCGACCCGGCGACCCTGATCGCGTCGAGCGAACGCGCCAAGGACGAGCTGGGTTGGCACCCGACCCGCACCGATCTGGCCACGATCGTCGGCGACGCCTGGACCTTCACGACGTCCCGAGCCCAGCGCGCCTGACCCGCGCCTCGCGTCGACCGCTCCGCGCACCCACCGTGGCCGGTCGGCGCAGGTCGGCTGGGTCGGGGACAGTCGGTCGGGTCGGCGACGGTCGGCCCAGTCGGCGACAGTCGGCCCGGGTCGGCGACAATCGGCCCGGCCGTGCTGGGTTGGCGGTGGCCGGCGCTGGCCGCGCTGGTCGGCGCTGGCTTATGGCGGCCGGTGCTCGGGTGGCACGGCCAGCGGCGGCCGCCCATGTCTCCGGTGGTCCGTGTCGTCTGCGGCGGTCGGGCTGATCGGCGCTGCCTTGCCGTGGCCCGTGCTCGGGCGGCGCGGCCTTCGCCTGTGGGTGGGCTCCGGCCGGGGCGTGGGTTCGGGGTTGTCGAGGCGAGGGTTCTCGCCGGCTGGAGCCGTTGCGGCTCCGTGCCTGGTCGGCGGCCTGGGATGGCCGCTCGGGCTAGTCGGTGGCCGGGTCAGGGTGGGCATGGGGTGGTTCCTCCGGTTTCAGGGCCTCTCGGGCCGATGTGGCTGCTTTGACTCCGACCGTTCGGATCTTTTCCGGTGGCAGGCCCAGGGACAGTGCGCTGCGGAGCAGACCCGTCAGGCGGTGGCCCGGGTCGGCTGCTTCCGCCCGGTCCAGGGCTATGCCGGCCAGGACTCCGTCGCCTCTCGCGTACGCCGAGAACGCGAGCAGGCACGCCGCTTCCGCGCTTTCCGGTGGTGGGGTGGCCTTGGCCAGTGCCGTCCACAGGCGTTCGGCCGCTGCCGCGTCCGGGAGTTCGTCCACGTCCAGGCAGATGTCGCGGATCCGGTGGTCGGCCAAGGCGCCGGCGAGGGACGTGACGTCGTGGTCGGTCAGCGTCGGTGACACGTGGACCGCTGCCTCGATCGCCGCGTGGACGGCGCTCAGGCCCGGGGACGGCGGGTCGGTGCCCGTCGGTTCGGTTTCGGTGCTCGATGTCTGCAACGACTGCGATCTGCGGGACAGCACATCGGGTGACTCGGGTGTCAGCGTGGCGACGATGTCCTCCCTGCGGGGGAAAACCGTCAGGCCGGCCTCCTCGATCACCGCCGCCAGTTCCGTTGCCGCAGGGTCGGCCACCACGCCGCCGCAGTCTGTTTCGTCGTAGCAGCGCCATGATCGGCCGCTGGCCGTGTCCGGCGTCCAGAGTTGGTGGATCACCGGGATTCCGTTGTCCACGAACACGTTCTCGCACCTGATCATCAGTTCGCTGTGCGGGAGGTCGTCGTCGGTGGGGGTGCCGCCGCCGACCACGACCATCGTGATGCCGACCACCTCCTGTTGTACGAGCGGCGCCAGCAACGTGTGCGCGAGTTCGCGGGCGCGGGACGCGGGTGGCAGGTCGGTGCGCAGGACGATGGCCAACTCCGTCGCGCGCGCACCGCACATTCCCAGTACGACAAGGGAATCGACGGGATGGAAGCCGAGGAGCGGCGGGAGCGAGGCAATGACGTCTCCTGGGTGTTCGAGGGTGATGTCGGGGCGTTTGGTCGCGGTCATGAGATCCACAATCGACCGAATCGCCACCGCTCGCCACGACTGGTCCCTCCGCTGTGGACAGACCGAGGCCATGTGGACAACTCGACCACCGGAAGGGGTGGTGTGATCAGTTTTGTCGGTGGCCTGTGCTAGGCGCCGGCCGTACACCCGGAGGTGGAGCACACGCCCATCCGTGGGTCGATGACACGGCCGGCGGGCATGCAGCATGCTGGGACCATGAGCGTAGGGCGACCGCCCTCCCGGCTGGTCAAGGCCGCGGAGGGCTTCTTCATCGAACGCCGGTGGTGGCTGTTCGTGCCGATCCCGCTCACCGTCGCCACGCTCGCGATCTACCGCGGCCCGTACCGCATCGCGGGCGGGCACTGGGCCACCTACGCGGCCGCGGCGGCCGTCGCCATCGCCAGTTCGGCGTCCATCGCGCTCCCGCAGCGGTCGAACCGGTGGGGACCGGCCGTGCTCGTCGTGATGTGTGTCGCCGCGGGCGTGGTGACGGTCGCCATCCCGCAGAGCTGGACGCTGATCCTCCCCTACCTGCTGGCCACCGTCGCGACCCGCCGCTACCACCCGCGGGTGGCGATCTGGGTCATCCTGGCCAGCGCCGCGTCCATCACGGCGATCAACATCGGTACGCACGGCGGTCTGCTGCCCCTGGTCGCGTCGTTGGCCATCCTCGCGACGCTGACCCTGGGCGCCGTGGTGCGCCGGGGCCGGGCGGACCGCGTGGAGCACATGGAACTGGCGCTGGCCAGGGAACAGGCGGCACACGAGGAGCACGCCAGGGCCGCCGCGCTCGCCGAACGCGCCCGGATCGCCCGCGAGGTGCACGACGTGCTGGCCCACTCGTTGTCCGCCCTGTCGCTCAATCTGGAGGGTGCCCGGCTGATGCTGGCCAGGGACGGGGCCAGCGAGCAGGCCCAGGAGCAGATCCGGCGGGCGCACCGGCTGGCCACCGACGGTCTGGCCGAGGCCCGCCGCGCCGTGGCCGCGCTGCGCGACGACCCGGTGCCGGCCGCGCGCGCCATCGCCGGGCTGGTCGACACGGCCCGCCTGGAGAGCGGCACGCCGATCGCGCTCACGGTCGAGGGCACGCCCCGTGACCTGCCCGGCCCGGCCGAGGACGCCCTCTACCGGACCGCGCAGGAGGCCCTGAGCAATGCCCGCAAGCACGCCACGGGCTCGCCCGTGGACGTCCTGCTCGCCTACCGGGACGGCAGCACCGAGCTGACCGTCACCGATCACCAGGGCCACCGGCCTGCCGGACCGGCGACCGGTGGCTATGGTCTGACCGGGATGCGGGAGCGCGCCGAGCTGATCGGCGGCGAGCTGGCCACCGGGCCCACCGATGACGGCTGGCGGGTGCGCCTGGTGGTGCCGGCGTGAGTGCCGGCGGGGAGGGACACGTGAGCGAGCAGGGCACGCTGCGGGTGGTGCTCGCCGACGACCAGACCGTCGTCCGGGAAGGACTCGTGACGCTGCTCGGGCTGTTGCCCGGCGTCGAGGTGGTGGGCGCGGCCGCCGACGGTGTCGAGGCCGTTCGGCTGGTCGGCCAACAGCGGCCGGACGTGTTGCTGGTGGATCTGCGCATGCCGCGGTGCGACGGCGTGGAGGCGACGCGGCGGGTCCGCGCCGACCACCCGGGCACCGAGGTAGTGGTGTTGACCACATACGCGGACGACGAGTCGGTGCTCGGAGCGCTGCAGGCGGGCGCGCGCGGGTTCCTCACGAAGGACGCCGACGCCGAGTCGATCGCCCGCGCGCTGCACGCCGCCGCGGCCGGCCAGTCCACCGTGGACGGCGAGGTGCAGCGCAGGCTGATCGAAGCGGCGACCCGGGGCGGCCGGCCGCGGTCGGCAGCCGGCCGACAGGCCGCTGAGCTGGTCGAAGGGCTCACCACGAGGGAGATCGAGGTGCTCCGGCTGATCGCCGCCGGGCTGTCCAACACCGAGATCGCGCGCCGCCTGGTGGTCAGCGAGGCGACGGTCAAGACACACGTGAACCACGTGTTCGCCAAGGCCAATCTGCGCGACCGTGCCCAGGCGGTGGCCTACGCCTACCGAACCGGTCTCGTCGACGAATGAGCGGACGAATGCGTGGACGATCGAGCTGAAACCGCCACGATGCCGCATCAGCGTGTTGCTTGGTAACCGACAATGGGTCACATGACCGAACCGAGCATCCCCGTGGCCGACGATCCGTTCCGCTGGTTGGAGGACGTCTCCGGCGATACGGCGTTGGAGTGGGTCAGGGCGCGCAACGCCGAGACGGTCGGCGAGTACACCGGGAGCGCCCGGTTCGACCGGTTGCGGGCGGAGATCCGGGAGGTGCTCGACGCCGAGGACCGCATCCCCTACGTGGCCCGGCGGGGTGACCTGTTCTACAACTTCTGGCAGGACTCGGCGAATCCGCGCGGGGTGTGGCGGCGCACCACGCTGGAGCAGTACCGGCGCGCACAGCCCGACTGGGAAGTGCTGCTGGACGTGGACGCCCTCGCCGAGCGGGAAGGCGAGAACTGGGTGTGGCAGGGCGCGACCGTGTTGCGCCCGGAGCACCGGTTCGGTCTGGTGGAACTGTCCCGCGGCGGCGCGGACGCGACGGTCGTGCGCGAGTTCGACCTGGTGGAACGGCGGTTCGTCCCGGATGGCTTCACGCTGCCGGAGGCCAAGAGCCGGGTCGGCTGGATCGACCGGGACCGCATCTACGTGGGCACCGACCTGGGCGCGGGTTCGCTGACGACGTCGGGCTACCCGAGGGTGATCCGGGAGTGGCGGCGCGGCACGCCGCTGGCGCAGGCGCCGGTGGTGTACGAGGGCAAGCCGGAGGACGTGTCCGCGTTCGCCAGCCACGACCCGACGCCCGGGTTCGAGCGGGACTTCGTGGGCCGCAGCATCGACTTCTACCGCACCGAGACGTATCTGCGCCGGCCGGACGGTGACCTGGTCCGGCTGGACGTGCCGGACGACTCGGAGACCGAGGTGCACCGGGAGTGGCTGCTGATCCGGACGCGGTCGGCCTGGCAGGTCGGTGACCGGACGTACGTGCCGGGTTGCCTGCTGGCCGCCCGGTTCGACGACTACCTGGCCGGCGGCCGGGACCTGACCGTCCTGTTCGAGCCGGACGAGCACAACCATCTGAGCTACCACGCGTGGACCCGGCACCACCTGGTGCTGCACACGCTGTCGGACGTGCGCAGCCGGCTGACCGTGCTGACACCCGCCGACGGTGCATGGTCGAGCGCACCGCTGTCCGGGGTGCCCGAATTCGGGTACACGGATCTGACCGATACCGAACCGGACACCGACGACGCGTATTTGTTGGTGTCCAGCGGCTTCACCGAGCCGGCGACGCTGCGGCGGGGCGTGATCGGGGACGCCGAGGCTGTGGAGGTGTTGAAGCGGGCGCCGGCGTTCTTCGACGCGACGGACCTGTCGGTGCACCAGTACAAGGCGACGTCCGATGACGGCACGCAGATCCCGTACTTCGTGGTGGGCGGGCAGAACCCGGCAGCGGGGCCGACGTTGCTGACCGGGTACGGCGGTTTCGAGGTGTCGCTGACGCCGTCCTACAGCGGCATCGTCGGCCGCGGGTGGCTGGCGGGGGGCGGCACGTACGTGGTGGCGAACATCCGCGGCGGCGGCGAGTACGGGCCGGAGTGGCACCAGCGGGCGGTGAAGGCCAACCGGCACGTGGTGTACGAGGATTTCGCCGCCGTGGCACGGGATCTGGTCGCGCGTGGCATCACGACGCCGGGGC
>DASZXM010000313.1:0-17679 GCA_035546415.1 Pseudonocardiaceae bacterium | reverse complement strand
AGTCCTGCTCGGCGGCCGCGTGCAACGTCCAGTTCGGGTCGTAGAGGTGCGCGCGGCCGAGCACGCAGAGGTCGGCGCGACCGGCCAGCAGGATCGAGTTGACGTCGTCGTAGGAGGAGATGGCGCCCACGGCCATCGTGGCGACGCCCGTCTCGTTGCGGATGCGGTCGGCGAACGGTGTCTGGAAGGAACGGCCGAACGCGGGCCGCTCGTCCGGGTCGACCTGTCCGGTCGACACGTCCACCAGGTCGGTGCCGGCGTCGGCGAACGCTTGCGCGATCTGGACCGCGTCGTCGGCCGTGATGCCACCGGGCACCCAGTCGGTCGCGGAGATGCGCACGCTCATCGGCCGGTCGGCCGGCCACACGTCGCGGATCGCCGTGAACACCTCCAGCGGGAAGCGCAGCCGGTTGGCCAGCGGGCCGCCGTAGGCGTCGGTGCGCCGGTTGGTCAGTGGTGAGATGAACGACGACAGCAGGTAGCCGTGTGCGCAGTGCAGTTCCAGCAGGTCGAAACCTGCCGCGTCGGCACGGCGGGCGGCCGTGACGAACTGTGCACGGATCTCGGCCAGGTCGGCGACCGTCAACGCGCGCGGCACCTGGTTGACGCCCGGGCGGTAGGGGAGCGGGGACGGCGCGACGACCTCCCAGTTGCCCGCCGGCAGCGGTTGGTCGATGCCCTCCCACATCAGCCGCGTGGACCCCTTGCGGCCGGAGTGGCCGATCTGGATGCCGATCTTCGCCGTCGACTCGGTGTGCACGAAGTCGGTGATCCGCCGCCACGCCGCCGCCTGCTCGTCGGTGTAGATGCCGGTGCAGCCCGGCGTGATCCGGCCGGTGTCCGACACGCACACCATCTCGGTCATCACCAGCCCCGCTCCGCCCAGCGCCTTGCCGCCCAGGTGCACGAGGTGGAAGTCGTTCGGCAGCCCGTCGGTCGCGCGGTACATGTCCATCGCCGACACGACGACGCGGTTGCGCAGGTGGAGACCGCGCACCCGGAACGGCTGGAACATCGGCGGGCACGGTTCACCGGTGCCGTGGCCGCGCGCGGCCTCGTGCGCCGCGAACCACCTGTCCACCGTGTCGACGAACCCCGGGTCGCGCACCGTGAGGTTGTCGTAGGTGACGCGGCGGCTGCGGGTCATGATGTTGAACGCGAACTGCACCGGGTCCTGACCGGTGTACATGCCGAGGTTCTCGAACCACTCCAGGCTGGCCTGCGCGGCGCGCTGCGTGGACGCGACGACCGGACGGCGTTCGGCCTCGTAGGCCGACAACGCCTTGTCCACATCGGACTGTTCGTGCAGGCACACGGCCAGCGCCAGGGCGTCCTCCATGGCCAGTTTCGTGCCGGAGCCGATGGAGAAGTGGGCCGTGTGCGCCGCGTCGCCGAGCAGGACGACGTTGCCGTGCCGCCACCGCTCGTTGCGCACCGTGTGGAACGCCAACCACTTCGAGTTGTTCACCTGGAGCGTGGCGTCGCCGAGGACGTCGGCGAACAGGTCGCGCACCATCCGCACCGACTTCTCGTCCGACTCGCCGGGGGCGAGCGCGTCGCCGGCGAACGCGGCGAACCCGGCCTTCTCCCAGACCTTTTCGTGCATCTCGACGATGAAGGTGCTGGTGTGGGCGTCGAACGGGTACCCGTGCACCTGCATGACGCCGTCCGGCGTCTCCTTGACGTAGAACTTGAACGCGTCGAACACCTTGTCGGTGCCCAGCCACATGTAGCGGCAGTGCCGCGCCTCCAGCGACGGCACGAACACGTCGGCGTATCGGCCGCGCACCGCCGAGTTGACGCCGTCGGCGGCGACCACGAGGTCGTGGGTGGCCCGGAGTCGCTCGACGTCCGGCGCCGGTGTCGAGAAGTGCACGTCGATGCCGAGTTCGGCGCAGCGCTCCTGGAGGATCTCCAGCAGCCGCTTGCGGCTCATCGCGGCGAAACCGTGGCCGCCGCTGGTCAGCACCTGACCCCGGAAGTGCACGTCGATGTCGTCCCAGAAGGCGAACTCGCGGCGCATCCGCTCGTGGATGACTTCGTCGGCGTGCTCGATGCCGCCGAGTGTCTCGTCGGAGAACACCACCCCGAAGCCGAACGTGTCGTCGGCGGCGTTGCGCTCCCAGACGGTGATCTCGTCGCCGGGGCCCAACTGCTTGGCCAGCGCGGCGAAATACAGTCCGGCCGGGCCGCCGCCGACCACCGCGATACGCATGCCACCTCCACCGTCCGTGGTAGCGGTCATCGTATTCGCTATTATGACGGTCGTCAAGTTGACGCTATATCGTGTGGCGCTGGCGCAGCACGTGCCGCTGCAGCTTGCCGGTCGCGCTGCGTGGCAGGTCCGGGACGAACTCGACGGCCCTGGGGTACTTGTACGGTGCGAGGCGCTGTTTCACGTACGCCTGCAGCTCGGCGACGAGGGCGTCCGGGTCAGCGGCCGGTTGCGCGGCCACGACGAACGCCGTGACCAGCTGCCCGCGTGCGTCGTCCGGGACGCCCACCACGCAGCACTCCGCCACGGCAGGATGGGTGGCCAGCGCCTCCTCCACCTCGGGGCCCGCGATGTTGTAGCCGGACGAGACGATCATGTCGTCGTCGCGGGCCAGGTAGCGCAGGTAGCCGTCGGCGTCCTGGACGAACGTGTCACCGGTGAGGTTCCAGCCGTCCCGCACGTAGACCGACTGACGCGGGTCGGCCAGGTAGCGGCAGCCGGTCGGCCCCTGGACCGCGAGCCTGCCCGGCGTGCCGGGCGGCACGGGCGCGCCGTCGTCGTCCACCACGCGGGCCCGGTAGCCCGGCACCGCCTTCCCGGTGCTGCCGGGGCGGATGTCGTCGTCGGCCGCGGAGACGAACACGTGCAGCATCTCGGTGGACCCGATGCCGTCGATCAGCCGCAGCCCGGTCGCCTCGTGGCAGGCGCGCCACGTCTCCTCGGGCAGGTGTTCACCGGCGGACACGGCGCGGCGCAGCCGGCTCAGGCTGGCCGCCCGCCCGGACCGCAGCATCGCGCGGTACGCGGTGGGCGCGGTGAAGCAGACCGACACGTCGTGCCGGTCGATCGCGTCGGCCAGCTCGTCCGGCGTCGCCTTCTCGATCAGCAGCGTCGCCGCGCCCACCCGCAGCGGGAACAGCACCAGGCCGCCGAGGCCGAACGTGAACGCGATCGGCGGCGTCCCGGTGAACACGTCGTCGGGCAGCGGCCGCACGACGTGCCGGGAGAACGTGTCGGCGACGGCGAGCAGGTCGCGATGGAAGTGCATGGTGGCCTTGGGCCTGCCCGTCGTGCCCGACGTGAACGCCAGCAGGGCGACGTCGTCGGCCGAGGTGTCCACGGCGGCGAACTCCGGCGACGCGGCGGCGGCGAGCCGGGTCAGGTCGTCGGGCGCGTCGGCGCCGAACGTGACGATCGGCGCGCCACCGAGCTCGGCGGCTGCCAGGTCGGTGTCGAACCGGGCGTCGCACAGGGCGATGTCGACGCGGGCGATCCCGGCGATCGTGCCGATCTCACCGGCCCGCAGCAGCGGCATGGTCGACACCGCGACGGCACCGGCGCGCAGCACGGCCAGCCAGCACGCGACCAGCCACGGCGTGTTCGGGCCGCGCAACAGCACCCGGTTGCCCGGCACGATGCCGAACCGGCGGGTCAGCACGTTCGCGATGCGGTTGACGGTGGCGTGCACCTGACCGTACGTCCAGCACTCGCCTGCCGGGGTGAGCAGGCACCGGCGGTCGGCGCCGAGCCGGTCGATCACGGTGTCCACCAGCTCGACGGCGCCGTTGAGCCGGTCCGGGTACCGCAGCTCGGGCAGGTCGAAGACGAACCGCGGCCAGTCGGCCGCCGGCGGCAGGTTGTCACGGCAGAAGGAGTCCCGATGGGCAGATGTCCCCATGACGGGAAACGCACCGGTCGTCATGGATCGATTATTGTTTCTTGTTGACGACAGTCAAGAGTGCGCAACACGGTGTAGGCGGGTGGGACGGCTATCGTGGTCGGCGTGGCAACGGAGGCAGACGACACCGGCGGGCGCGGCCAGAAGCCCAGGGCGCTCATCATCACGCTGTACGGCCTGTACGCCAGGGAGACCGGCGGGTGGCTGAGCGTGGCGTCCATCGTCCGGCTGCTGGCCGAGTGCGGCGTCGACGAGCCGTCGGTCCGGTCGTCCATCTACCGGCTCAAGCGCCGCGGACTGCTGACGGCGGAGAAGGTGGGCGCCGCCGCCGGGTACGCGCTGTCCGACGAGGCGCAGCAGATCCTCGCCGCCGGTGACCGCCGCATCTTCGAACGGCCGCACGCCGACGCCGACGAGGGCTGGGTGCTGGCCGCGTTCAGCGTGCCGGAGTCCGAACGGGACAAGCGGCACCAGCTGCGCTCCCGCCTGTCCTGGCTGGGCTTCGGCACCGTCTCGGCCGGCGTGTGGATCGCACCGGCGCACCTGCTGGACGAGACGTACGAGACGCTCCGCCGGCACGGCCTGGACGTCTACGTGGAACTGTTCCGCGGCGAGCACCTCGCGTTCGCCGACACGGCCGAGCGGGTCGCGCGGTGGTGGGACCTGCCCCGCCTGCACGGCCTGTACCAGGAGTTCCTGGACCACTACGGTCCCCTGTCGGCCCGGTACCGGCGGCGCACGAAGATCGACGACAACCGGGCGTTCGCCGACTACCTCACGGCACTGACCGACTGGCGCCGACTGTCCTATGCGGACCCGGGGCTGCCGGTGAAGGTGTTGCCCAGCGACTGGAACGGCGTCGCGGCGGCGAGCACGTTCTTCGAACTGCGGGCCAAGCTGGCCGGCCCTGCGCACCGGCTGGTCGACTCGGTGCGCGCCGGCTGAGCCGCGCCGCCACGCGTGCTCACGTGTGGTCCCTGCCGATCAGGTCGCGGGCGATGATGGTCCGCTGGATCTCCGACGCGCCTTCGTAGATGCGCAGCGACCGCACATCGCGGTAGAGGTGTTCGAGCAGGTGGCCGCTGCGCAGCGCGACCGCGCCGTGCAGCTGGACGGCGTCGTCGACGATCCGCTGCGCGGCCTCGGTGGCGTACAGCTTGGCCATGGCCGACCGCCGCGCCTGCTGACCGGGCTCGGCGCCCTCGTCGTAGGCGGCCGCGGCCGCGTAGACCAGCAGTCGGGCGGCCTCCAGCCGGGTCGCCATGTCGGCGACGCGGTGCGCCACGGCCTGCTGGCGGGCCAGTGGCGCCCCGTACACCTGGCGCTGCCGCACGTGCGCGACGGTGGCGTCGAGCGCTGCCTGTGCCATGCCGACGGCGAACGCGCCCACGCTGGGGCGGAACAGGTCGAGCGTGCGCATCGCGACGGCGAACCCGCCGTCCACCTCGCCGAGCACGGCGCTCGGTTCGACGCGGACGCCGTCGAACACCAACCGGCCGATCGGGTGCGGGGACAGCATCGCGAGCGGTTCGCCGGACAGGCCCGCGCTGTCGCCCGGCACCGTGAACGCGGTGACGCCGCGCGCCCGCGTGTCCGGTGTCGTCCTGGCGAACACCGTGTAGACGTCGGCGTCGGGGGCGTTGGAGATCCAGATCTTCTCGCCGGTCAGCCGCCAGCCCGCGCCGTCCCGTTCGGCGGCCAGCGCCAGCGCCGCGGCGTCCGATCCCGCGTCGGGTTCGGAGAGCGCGAACGCGGCGACGGCGTCCCCGGACACGACGCGCGGAATCCACCGGTCGACCAGCTCCGGCGAGCCGGACTGCAGGATCGGGTAGCTGCCCAGGCCCTGCAACGCCAATGCGGTCTCCGCCTCACCGCTCGCCTGCGCGATCGACTCGCGCAGCAGGCACAGGCGCAGGGCGGCCGCGTCCCGGGGCGGTTCGTCCGGCGCACCGCCGAACAGGCCGCGAAGCAGGCCGAGGTCGCCCATCGCGCGCAGCAGCGGGCGGTTCACCCGGCCGGCAGGCGCGGGCGGCACGTCACGCAAATCGGTGCGGGCGATGTCGCCGACCCGCTGTGCGAACGCCCGCTGCTCGTCGGTCAACCGGAACCCAGCCACGCCAGGACTATAGCGCAATGGTGACGATCGTAAACATCTATGAAGACCGGATGGCGGCGTATGCTGATCAAGCTGATCAAGCAGTTCCGGAGGAGTGGCCGTGACCGACAGCCCGTTCGATCCGCGCGCGTTGCTCGCCGAGAGCAGCCTGGGGGTGCTCGCGACGATCAAGGCGGATGGCCGTCCGCAGCTCTCGCCGGTCACGCCGTTCTACGACGGGGACGCGGGCGTCATCCTGGTCTCGATGACCGAGGGCCGGGCCAAGACCGCCAACCTGCGGCGGGACCCGAGGGCGACGCTGGAGGTCACCAGCGCCGACGGCTGGGCGTGGGCCACCGTCGAGGGCATGGCGACCCTGATCGGCCCGGGCACCGACCCGCAGGGCCCCGAGGTCGAGGCGCTGGTCGACTACTACCGGCGGGCCGCGGGCGAGCACCCGGACTGGGACGAGTACCGGTCGGTGATGGTGTCCGACCGCCGCGTCCTGATGTCGATGACCGTCGACCGCGTGTACGGCGCCAGGATTCGCTGACCCGAACGCTCCACAGCGGACCGCGAGGTACGGGTGGCGGCCCTCACTCGGAGGGGTCGCCGTACCGCGGGTCCCAGTCGGTGAAGCGGTCCGGACGGTGGTCCCGCTTTTTCCGTGCGCGGGCGGCGGCGCGTGCGCGGGCGGCCTGTTTCGCCAGCCGGGCCGCGGCGCGGGTCCGCCACCGACGGCGCAACCATCCGCTCATCGGCTGCCTCCCGTCGCGTCGTGCCGGTGACCACTGTAACGGCGTCGGCGGTGCGCGGCGGCACCAATCGGTGCAGGTCTTCGCCGTCCGGCGACGAGGCGCATCCGGCCTGGTACCCGGAGCGGGTGGACGGGTTCGTCGGTTCGCATCACGGATACATGACCTTGTGGGTCCGCTGTGGCAATGTTGCGTTAGGGTCCGGAACGCGCCAGTGAGTTGATCAACCGTCGAGAAGAGGCGAGCCAGGTGTCGTCGGCGATATGGGCTCCCGGCGAGAACGGTCCGGAGCGCCCGAGCACGGCGCGCGTCCGCGACTACTGGTTGGGCGGCTCGCACCACAACGCGGCCGACGAGACTCTTGCCGAGCAGATCGTCGTGTGCGCCCCGCACCTGCCCTACGGCGTCCGCATCCACCGGGCGTTCCTGCGCCGCGTCATCACGTGGCTGGTCGGCGCGGGCGTCCGGCAGTTCATCGACCTGGGCTCGGGCACGCCGACCGTCGGCAACGTGCACGAGACCGCCCAGACGCTCGACCCGGAGTGCCGGGTGCTGTACACCGACATCGACCCGGTCGTCGTCGCCGAGGGCCGGGACCTGCTGGCCGACAACGACAACGCGGTCTACCTGCAGGCCGACCTGCGCCGGCCGGAGCAGGTGTTCGACTCGCCGGAACTCAAGGGCCTGATCGACCTGACCGAGCGCACAGCCGTACTGCTGGTGGACGTCCTGCACTTCGTGCGCGACCGGGACGACCCCGACCGGCTGGTGCACACGTACGCGGACGCACTGTGTCCGGACAGCTACGTGGCGATGTCGCACATGGGTGCGGACGATGGCATCCTCGCCGCGATGCAGATGTTCGTCCGCATGTACGGCGGCTCCTTACCGGAGATGACCTTCCGCGGCCGACCGCGGATCGAACGGTTCTGCACCGGGATGGCCATCGTCGAGCCGGGAATCGTGCCGGTGCCGCTGTGGCGGCCCGACGACGCCGACCCGGACGAGGACCGCAACCCCGACCACTTTCACGACCGGGCCGTGCTCGCCCGCACTCTAGCCAGCGGCGAGCGGTAACACGGCCAGGAACACGTTCGCGATCATCATCGGGGTCATGTTCCGCCTGCGCATCCGGGTGACGCTGGGCAGGGCACGGTCGGACGTGCCGCGCAGCCCGACGAACTGCCCGACGACGAACACACCGGCCGCGAGCCCGCCGACGACCGCCCACACCGGCCCGTGTGACGGCCACAGTCCCGCGGCCAGCACGACCGGTCCGGGCAGTGCGATCAGCAGGGACACCACGAACGCCCGCCGGGCACCGTGCCGCACGGCGAAGGTCGGCATGCCGGACGCGGCGTCGCCGGAGCGGTCGGGCACCATCCACCACAGCGCGCGACCGGCGACGGAGATCCCCAGGCCGGCGAACACCAGCCACGCCCACCAGGCCACGCCCGCCCGCACCGCACCGTAGGACACCAGGCAGGGCAGGAAGCCGAACGAGGCGCCCAGCGTCAACGGGTTGAGCAGCCCGCGCCGTTTCAGCCGCACGGGTTCCACGTTGTAGAGCAGGTGGAGCGCCACGGCGCCGCCGGTGGCGGCGATGACCAGCCAATGCCGCAGCCACACCGCGACCACGGTGGCGACGACCAGCGAGAACGCCATTTCGACCGCCGCCCACCACAGGGCGGTCCGGGCGCCCAGGCGGGTGATCGCCGCGGCGGAGCCGCTCTTCTGCGGGTTCCGGGCGTCGGTGGGCACGTCGACGACGGCGTTGAGCACGTTCATCGCGACCGGCAGCGGCAGGTTCGCCACGAAGGCCAGCAGCACCGGCACCGTCAGCAGCCCCGCCGGGTGGTCGACGGCGTAGCACGCACCCCAGATCGAGTAGCACACGTAGTGGATCGGCAGCGGATACTCCAGCCGGTGGATGCGCGCCAGGTCGCGGACCGTGCTCACGGTGTCACGACCGTGCGCAGCCGGCGCGACGGCGCCATGGCCGGTCCGCGGAACCGCGGCACGGCGGCGTCCGGGTTGACACAGCGCAGCTTTCCGCGGCGCAGCACGGCCGCCGTGACCATCCGGATCTCCAGCGTCGCCAGTTCGCTGCCCAGGCAGTAGCGCGTGCCGCCGCCGAACGGGAAGTAGTGCGGCGTGACAGGTTGTTCGGTGCCCAGGAACCGGCCGGGGTCGAACCGGTGCGGGTCCGGGAACGCCGCCGACCGGTGGTGCGCGAGGTAGATGCTCGGCACGAGCACGGTGCCCGCCGGCAGCGGTCGGCCGCGCAGTTCGCCGTCCACCGTCAGGGCGCGTTTCCCCGCGACCGGTGCCGGTGGCCGCAGCCGCAGTGCCTCCTTGATCACGGCTTGCAGCAACGGAACCCGGTCCGCGTCCGCCCCGCCGTCCACGGCCCGCAGTTCGGCCGCGACGTCGTCGTCCAGTCCGCAGGCGGCCAGGAAGTACAGCGTCCAGGCCATCGCGGACGCGGTCGTCTCGTGACCGGCGAACAACAGCGACACGATCTGGTCGCGCAGTTCACCGTCGTCGGTTCCGCCCGCGGCCAGCCGCCCGGCGATCGACGTGTCCGGTGCCCGCCGGGCGGCGGCCAACAGGGCGTGGTCGAAGTCGGTGCCCGAGTGCGGCAGGCGGTGTGCCACGTAGCGGTACACGAGGGTGCGCGGCCGCACGGCGAGTGCCTTGTCGATCCAGTCCGCGAACGCGGTCAACAGTGCGTCGTCGGGATCGCCGAACAGGATCCGGCCGATGATCCGGAGCGTGAGCCGCCGGGTCCAGTCGGCCAGTCCGAAACGCGTCCCGGACGGCAGGGCGGCCACGGCGTCGCGGGCGACGTCGGCGATGACCGACCGGTACCCGGCCAGGTGGGTGCCGTGCAACGCGGGGCCGATCAGGCGGCGGTAGTGCCGGTGGCGCGGACCGTCCGTCCACAACAGCGACCGGGAGCCCAGCAGCGGACCGAGCGTGTTGCTCGCCGGGTGTGTCAGCAGGCGGTCGGTCCGGAAGACCTGCTCGACCGCCTCCTCGTGCCACACCTGGAACCGGGGCGCCGGGCTGGTGCGCAGTCGCAGCAGGCCGTCCGGGTCGTCGGCGTGAGCGTCCAGGAAGGCCAAGGGCCGCAACGCCATCCGCAGTTCGGTGATGTTCATCGAGCGACCTCGTCGAGCAGCACCGCGATTCGGTCGTCGCGGTGCGCCAGCCACAGGGCGGCGGCGATCTCGGCCCGCACGATCCGGCGCGGCGTGTAAAGGTCCTTGTCGTGCCACAGCGGCGGGTGCTCCCCGTCCGCGGCCCGCAGCAGGAACGCACAGCCACGGGCGGCGGCGCGCCAGAGGGCCGGCCCGCCGCCGACGGCCAGCAGGACGCGGACGGCGTAGGCGGTCTCCTCGGCCGTGCCGGACCACCGGCCCCAGGAGCCGTCGTCCCGCTGGGTGTCCAGCACCCACGCCGCCGCGCGGCGAACCGCGTCGCGGACGCCCGGTCCGGGGTGCGCGGCCAGGGCCGCCGTGCACGCCACGGTCGCGTAGTAGGGCGAGGCGTGCCACTTGTCGGTCCACCTGCCGTCCGGGTGCTGCTGGTCGCACAGCCACGCGGTGAGCCCGGCGACGGTGTCGGTGTAGCGCTCCTTCGGTTCGCTCCCGTGGTCCCGACACTGGTCGAACGCCTGGAGCACATGGGCGTTCGTGGTCGTCGACGACGTCCGTTCACCGGGAAAGCTGCTGAAGTGGTCGCCGGCCTGATAGGCCCAGAGCGGGTCGGGGGAGCGGGGATGTCCGGTGCGGCTCAACGCGCACAGCGCCGTCGCGGTGTCGTCGGCGTCGGTGGGCAGGCCGGAACCCGCGGCCACGCCGAATTCGCCGAACGCGCGATCCAGTTGGGTCAGCAGGCGTTCCGGTATGTCCACCGGTATGCCGGCCGACGTGAGCGCGACGACGACCCAGGCGCGTTCGAACACCGGGACGGGTGCGCACACCGGTACCGCGCCGCCATGCCTGCCCTGCACGGCATCCAGGTAGGCCACGGAGTCCGGCTGATCGCCCGGCGGTTGCTCGCCCAGCCATGCCGCGGTCGCGGCGGGCGACGATCCGACGGCACCGCCGAACCGCGGCACCGGGCGCATGCCGTGGGCCAGAACCCCGAAGCCCTCCAGTGAATGCAGCAGCGTCGCCGGCAGGGTGCCGCCCTGGCGGACCGTGTCGGCCAGCCGCGCCAGCGTCGCCGGATCGGTGCCCCGCGGTGTGGTGAGACGCGCGGAACCGTTGAGGTGCCGGTTGATCTGGTCGACCAGTCCGGGCACCAGGATCTCCACGGCCACGGTGTCCGGGACGGCGATCGCGCTGCCCGGGCGCAACTGCCCGGACAACAACCGCAGTGCGCGGTCGACAGCGGCGGCGACCCGTGCACCGTCGGCCGTGCCGTCGCGGGCTCTGCTGCGCAGCAACGCTTCGGTGGCGCTGAGCGTCGGCATCAGGTGGTAGCCGTCGTCGCCGCCCCACCGCCCGTCCGGTCGCTGTTCCCGCACCAGGAACGCGACGCGTTCGCGGTGGCCGGCCAGCCAGGGCGCGAACGAGACCAGCCGAGCGGTTTCGTAGACCGACGGTGAGATGTCACCCCAGGGGTCCTGGGACATCGCCGTGACGAGAGCGGCCGCCGCTCGTGTGATCGATGGATCGGGGTTCCCCATGCCGTCGCGGCTCCCCGGATGATTTAGCTGTCAACAACTCCCGCTGTTCAGGTTAGATCGGCGCCTGCCGAACGAGCGAGGTGTTTCACCCGAACGCCGGCAGGCGCGGATCGTCTGTTCGGTGAGCAGCGGGGCGCGATTCAACTCGTGACCGGTGCCAGGTGGCCGAGGTTGATCGTGGCCAGGTTGGCGACCACGACAGCGGGCAGGGCGACCGCCAGGACGCGGTGGTCGAGTTGCCAGAGGGCCAGGGCGGCGGCGCCGAAGACGAGGACCTTGGTGGCGACCGCGAGGGCCGGCGCGGCGTAGGTCGCGTGCGGGGCGGCGAACAGGCCCCACAGCACGACGGCCGCGCCGGGGACCGCGATGCCGAGCGCCAGTTTGGTGGGCAGGGTGCCGCCGGTGCGCAACCCCCAGTAGCCCAGTGCCGCGACCGCGCCGAGTTCGAGCAGGAACGCCAGGCCGAGGTTGCCGAGTCGCCATGCCGTGCCGATCATGTCCGCCTCCAGGTGAACGATGCTCTCTGTTGAGATCAGTGTTCACGAACGAGACGGACCCGTCAAGAGCGGTGCTCTCGATTCGTATCGGCGATCCGCCACGGTTGTCGCCGTGACCCGGCTCTGACTGGCCACAAAGGACCGAGCAGCGGCCGTCCGTGCCGGTATGCCGAGCGCGGTTGGCACCGCCGAGAGGCGGGTGCTGAGATGTGTGCATGGTCGAACCGCTGCGCGCCCGCCCGGCGTGGAAAGAGCTGACTGCCCACCGTGCCCGGCTGCGGGGCACCCACCTGCGTGAACTGTTCGCCGACGACCCCACGCGGGGGGAACGGTTCACCGTCGACGCCGCCGGTGTCTTCCTGGACTACTCGAAGAACCTCATCACGGCGGAGACGATGGCCCTGCTGTTCCAGCTGGCCGAGCAGTCGGAGCTGGAGGACCGCGTCGAGGCCATGTTCACCGGCCGGAAGATCAACGTGACCGAGCAGCGTGCCGTGCTGCACGTCGCACTGCGGGCGCCGCGGACCGAGCAGATCCTCGTCGACGGCGTGGACGTGGTGCCCGAGGTGCACACCGTGCTGGACCGGATGTCCCGGTTCGCCGACGACATCCGCTCCGGTGCCTGGCTGGGGCACACCGGGCAGCCGATCAACGCCGTGGTGAACATCGGGATCGGCGGTTCGGACCTCGGGCCGGTCATGGCGTACGAGGCCCTGCGCCACTACACCCGCCGGGACCTGACGTTCCGGTTCGTGTCCAATGTCGACGGCACCGACCTCGTCGAGGCGGTCCGCGACCTGGACCCGGCGCGTACGCTGTTCGTCGTCTCGTCCAAGACGTTCACCACGCTGGAGACGATGACCAACGCGCACAGCGCGCGCCGCTGGCTGCTGGACGCGCTGGGTGACGAGAAGGCCGTGGCACGGCACTTCGTGGCCGTGTCGACCAACGCCGAGGCCGTGACCGAGTTCGGCATCGACACCGACAACATGTTCGGCTTCTGGGACTGGGTCGGCGGCCGGTACTCGATGGACTCGGCGATCGGCCTGTCCACGATGATCGCGATCGGCCCGGACGCGTTCCGCGACCTGCTCGGCGGTTTCCACGCGATGGACGAGCACTTCCGCACCGCGCCGGTCCAGGAGAACCTACCGGTCATCCTCGGCCTGCTCGCCGTGTGGTACGCGGACTTCTTCGACGCGCAGACCCGGGCGATCCTGCCCTACGAGCAGTACCTCAAGCGCTTCCCGGCATACCTGCAACAGCTGACGATGGAGTCCAACGGCAAGCACGTCACGCTGGACGGCGCGTCGGTGGACTACCCGACGTCGCCGATCTACTGGGGCGAGCCGGGCACCAACGGCCAGCACAGCTTCTACCAGCTGATCCACCAGGGCACGCCGCTGGTGCCGACCGACTTCATCGCGTTCCTGCACCCGATCAACGAGCTGGGCGAGCACCACGACCTGCTGATGGCCAACGTGTTCGCGCAGACCGAGGCGCTGGCGTTCGGCAAGACGGCCGACCAGGTGCGTGCCGACGGCGTGCCGGACCGGCTGGTGCCGCACCGGGTGTTCGAGGGCAACCGCCCGTCCAACACGCTGCTGGTGGACGAACTGACGCCGGCCAGCCTGGGCGCGCTCGTCGCGCTGTACGAGCACAGCGTGTTCGTCCAGGGCGCGGTGTGGGGCATCAACTCGTTCGACCAGTGGGGCGTCGAACTGGGCAAGGTCCTCGCCAAGACGGTCGCGGCACAGCTCACCGCCGACACCGAGCCGGAACTGGCGCACGACAGCTCGACGAACAACCTGATCCGCCGCTACCGCGCGGCGCGCCGCTGACGGTGGGCGTGCCGCGCCCGCTTGGAGCTCCTACAATGACTGTCCGGGCGATTGTGTTAGGAGTCAGCTCTTACGGCGCGGCACGCTCGGTCGGTGCCTTGGCCGGCAGGATGTGCATGTCGGTCACGACGTTGACCACTGCCGGTCCGGGGTGTGCGATCGCGCGTTCCAGTGCGCCGGCGAACTGTGCGGCCTTGGTCACCGTGATGCCCAGGGCGCCCATCGACTCGGCGACCGCGGCGAAGTCGGTCTCCCGGAAGTGCCACAGTTCGCCGTGCCGGCCGTGCAGTTCGCCGCCGTACGCGGCCGTGTAGGCGTTGATCTCCTGGTTGAGCGCATTGTTGTTGTTCACCACGAACGTCGCCGGCACCTGCCAGCGGGCGGCCGTCTCCAGTTCCGCGACGTGGTACCAGAACCCGCCGTCCCCGCTGAACAGCACGACTGGTCGGTCGGGCAGGCCCAACTGGGCGCCGATCGCGGCCGGCAGGCCCCAGCCCAGCGAGCCCGCGGCGCGCAGGTAGCGCTGGTCGGGGCCGTTCAGGTCGAGGTAGCCGCCGGTCCAGATGCCGGAGTGGCCCGTGTCGGACACCACCACCGCGTCGCCGGGCAGGTGCCGGGTCAGCTCGGCGCACAGCCGTTCCGGTCGGATGGGCACGTCGTCGGAGTCGAAGTCGGCCCGCACGCTCTCCCGCCAGCGCCTGCCCAGTTCCGCCGCGCGCTCCGCCCACCGTCGCCGTGGCGCGGCGTCCGCGTCACCGACCGCGTCCAGCAGCGCCCGCAGGCCCAGGCGCGCGTCACCGAGCAACGGCAGCGTGTTCGGGTAGTGCCGGCCCAGTTCGGTCGGCTCCACGTCCAACTGGATGACCCGGGTGTCCCTCGGCGGCACCTGCCAGTTCAGCGTCACCTGGCTGCCGGTTTGGCTGCCGACGTAGCAGACGAGGTCGGCTTCCAGCAGTACGTGGTTGGCGCTGGGCCGCGCGTACAGGCCGGGGACACCGACGTTCAACGGGTGGTCGCCGGGCAGTGTCGCCTTACCGTTCAGTGACGTGGCCACCGGGATGCCGAGCCGTTCGGCCAGTGCCCGCAGTTCCGCGTCCGCCCCGGACGCCGGGACACCGCCGCCGCTGACGATCACCGGTCGCTCGGCGGCCAGCAGTGCGGTCGCCGCGGCCGTCACCGCCTCCGGCGCGGGCGGGGCGCGGTGCAGCGGCACGGCGAACACCGGGCCGTCCGGCAGAGGCACGTCGAGTTCCTGGTTCTCCAGCATGTCGCCGGTGTGGCCGGCCAACTCCAGGTGCGCCGGACCGGGCTTGCCGCCGGTCATCGCGCGGAACGCCTGGGCCAACAGGTCGGGCAGCCGGACCGCGTCGTGCACCTGAGTGCTGTACTTGGTGACCGGCTTGAACAGCGGGAAGTCCTCTATCTCCTGGTAGTAGTTGCGGCCCCGGCTCCACTCGTACGGGCCACCGGTCAGCGCCAGCACCGGCGACCGGCCGAGGAACGGGTCGCGCAGCCCGGCCGCGAGGTTGGCGCCGCCGACGTTCTGTGCCATGCACACGCCCGGCCGGCCGGTCACCCGTGCGTAGCCGTCGGCCATGTACGCGGCCGACTTCTCGCCGTGTGTGACGATCCGCCGGATGTCGGTGTGCCGCTCCATCTCGTACAGGGTGCGGCTGAGGATCGTCGGCACCAGGAACACCGCCGAGACGCCGTATGCCTGCAGGGCCGAAGCGAGGTACCGCGCCACCGTCGATGTGCCCACGACCGCCTCCCATGATGCGGGATGGATATTCCGTTCCCGTCGCATCATTGCCCGTGCCGACACCGAAGACAAGCCCCACGGAACGCAGGCCTCGCGGACGTCGGCCCGGGGACTGGAGCGCGTCGGGTGATCGCGCGACCGCTCCGGTACAGTCCGGAAAATGAGCCGTCGACGGACCGTTCTCCCTGGCGACGAGGGTACGTCGAGCGCCACCTCGATCCAGTCGGTGGAGCGGGCGGTGGCCCTGCTGCGGCTCTTCCTGCCGAACGTGGCCTCGCTGGGGCCCACCGACATCGCCCAACTCAGCGGCATGTCGGTGTCCACCGCGCACCGCTACTGTTCGGCACTGCACAAGGCCGGCCTGCTGCGCTACGACGAGGCCACCGGCCGCTACGGGCTGGGCGGCGGCTGCATCGAGCTGGGCCTGGCGGCCACCGAGGCGATGCCGCTGATCGACTTGGCCCGGCCGCTGATGAGCGAGGTGGTCGACCACGTGGACCGGGCGACGGTCCTCGGGGTGTGGGACGAGCAGTCGGTGCGCGTCGTGGAGGTCAACGACCACACCACGGCCGCGGCCCGGGTCACCGTGCGCGTCGGCTCCCAGCTGTCGGTGTTCGACACCGCGCAGGGCCTGGTCTTCCTGGCCCACTCCAAGCAGGTGCGCCAGCGGTTCGCCCACCGGCCGGAACTGGACCAGCTGCGCGACGCGATCGAGCGGACCGAGCGCGAAGGCTGCGCGATCGTGCGCTCGACGGCCGGCCCCACGACCATCCCCGGTGTCACGATCGCCGCGGTCCCGGTGTTCCTGGGCCAGCACATCATCGCGTCACTGGCCATCATCGGCTCGTCCGAGAGCATGCCCGACTCGGCGGACTCCCAGGTCATCGATTATCTCAAGGAGACGGCGGCGCAACTGTCCCGCCGCCTGTCCGCCTGACTCCCTGCGCGCACCGCGTCCGGCACGACATCTCTCTCACCGTCATCTGGCGTCGGTGGGGTCCAATCCGAGCATTGCCAGCAGTTCACAGCAGTCCTCGACGTCACTGGCGTGGCTGGCGACGATTCTGACGGCGTGTGCGTTGCGCACGGCGTTGTGATCGGCCTCGGTGGCTCGGGCCCGGGTGAACCGGGTCGACGGCAGCGGGCTCGCGTGTCGTGCGAAGGTCATTCGTCGTCCTTCCTTTCGACCGGATCGGCCTGGCTGTCAAGACGGTTCGCTCCGTGCGACGCGGTTGGTGGCACGGCCCGCTCGGGTGTACCGGTCGGTCCTGGGCCAACCGTCGCTGACCACCCGTGCCGCATGGGCCAACTCCACGAACCGGCTCCCGCTGTCGCACTGGTGAGCCAGCACGGCCGCCACGCCGGCGGCGACCTGGGCTCCACAGAGCCCGCCACCGGTGAGGGCGACGGTGAGGTTGGCGGGCAACTGGCCGGAATCGGCCACGTCCGCCGTGGCCTGTGTCTCCTCCCACGCGGCGCCGAGTTGTTCGAGCGCGTCGACCAGGCGCCACCATGGTGCGAGTTGGTGGGTGCTCTTCTCGGGTGCGTCAGCCATGTCCGGGGTCCTTTCGGTGGCCACGGTCGCCCGGCCAGGTCAGAGCCGTCAGCGTGGTCGCGGTCGGGTTGTCGGCGCTGGCCAGCCACTGGTGGGCACGCTGCTCGGCCACGGACAGAATGGAGCCGTGCAGATCGTTCCCGGTGAACTCGGCAGGGCACCGCCACACCCGAGTGAGGACTCCGCAGGTCACGAGACCGGCGACGAGTGGGTCGCCGGTCACGCCCAGCACGCGATCGAAGATCGCTCTTTCGAGCCGATCGCGCAGTTCGAGTAGGGCATCCGAGTCGTGGTCGGCGATTCGGGCGACCAGCTGTTGTTCCCATCCGCCCAGGTGGAGGGCGTTCTAGCCGACCTCGCTTGGTCCGGGACGAGCCGTTGAGCGCATGGCGACGCCTCTCCGCCGACGTGATGCCGGTCGGATGACCTGGGCACCTGGTTCGGTCACTCTACGCCCGAGCGGCTCCTCGGGTCACGCCGCATGGCCGCGTCGACGACCGGCACCGGTCGTCGATAGTCTCCATCGGACTGTCTACATAGGATTTTCGGCTGAGCCCGGTACCGGCTGGCGTGTGGAAGGTT
>DASZXM010000312.1:0-7648 GCA_035546415.1 Pseudonocardiaceae bacterium | reverse complement strand
CGAGCTTCCCACTGTCATTGGCATCATCACGGCGCTCGAATTCTACAGACTTGGCTGGTAGTCAACGGGAATAACGCTCTACGTGCGTGCGCTCGGCGAGATGCACGAGAAGGACACCAAGACCCAGGGCGCCGTCAAAGTCGTCTTTCAGCATGTCAGGAGCAGTTCTACTGGCCGATTGAAGTCACGGATGTGATGCCGCAGAGCGGCGGCGATGCTGCTGTGGCCGGCCAGTCGGAGTAAACCGATGGCGGTGTTGCGCAAGGTGGCCATGACCTGCGGACCGCAGCCCGTGCGGACCTGGCTGCGATCCTCGTCGTAATCGACATCGCGGACCCAGTGCAACCGGTTCTCGATCATCCAGTGTCCGCGCAGCCAGGCGGCGATCTGCTCAGCCCCAGCCTCAGCGACGGTCAGACTGGTGATCGCATACACGGTCTCCCGAGTGCGCTTGCCAGTCGAGCGGACCGTGCGAGTGCGGGTCAGCCGCACCACCTGGGCCGCACCGGGAAACCCGATCCCACCGGCCAGTTCGGTGGCCTTGAGCGTGCGGGTGTCCCGACGGCCGTGACCATGTTCGCGGGAGACCGCTAGGACGGGAATGTCTTTCCACGGCAACGACTTCACCCGTTTACGCAGGGTCGGTTGGTTGTCCTTCACGGTCAGGATGTAGTGGCCACCGCGCTCCTGGATGGTTTGCGCGGTCTCGCGTTGGCAGTGCATCGCATCGGCGGTGATGACGGCGCCCTCGATATCCAACACCTTCAGCAGGCCAGACAACATCGGGATCTCGTTCGTTTTCGCGCCGACCGCGACCTGGGTGAGCACGACACCGGTGTGCTGACACAACCCGGCCAGCAGGTGGACGAGGTTCCCGGCGATGTCGCGGGCCCCGCGCAGGGTCTTGCCGTCGAAGGCGATGACCCGCCGTCCGCTGATGGTGCTGGTACGTAACCACATCCACGTGCCGATCACGGTGTCGAGGGTGTCGGCGGGCAGCCTGGTCAGCAGCCGGCGAATGGTCGCCTCCGATGGTGGTCGGCGTCGCATCCCCAACCGGGTCAGTACGTCAGTCGGGGCGTCGGCGGCCCATTCAGCGATCGCGGTGAATGATCGAGCGCCAGCCAAGGTCGCCGCGAGTGCGATGGCCAGCACTACTGCCAGTTGATGGCGAATGCCGCGGCGCTTGCGAGGGTCGGTCACCTGCGCCAGCACCGTCAGCAGACCGGCGGGCAGGGGTGTGAGCTGGTGGGGAGCATCGGTGGTGGGTGTGGCTGGCGGGGCCGATGCGGCAGGGGCGGACCGGACAGGAGAGGATGACAACGCGGGCACGGCAGCGACCTTCGAAACGATCAGGGTGTGGTAACCAAGATCGTTACCGGTCGGGCCGTGCCCGTGCTCGTGACACGCCGAAGTCGCAGGTCACATCGTCATTTCACGACTTTGACACCGCCCTGGTGAGACCTCTTCTACCGGGGGCTCCACGCCCGTTCCCGCAGGTTGTCTTTGGTGCGTGTCGGGACGTATGTCCCGCGGTGTATCAAGAGACCCGATCGGCCCGAATCAATCTTGCTGAGAAAACGTCAATATGCCGAACGAACAGGAGCGGCTTTCTCGCTTTTTGGCGGGTGAACCCAGACCGGAGAACTACAACGCAGGATGGGGGAATATCGTCCGGCGAAACCGCGTCGCCGGCAAGACCACGCAACGGTTGAAGATTGTCCGAAGGCCATTCACCGACTATACCCGTTTCTTGATGAGCTGGACTATCCCAAGCAATGTTGAAGCCGGCGAGGACTACCGAATCCTGGATGCCACCGATCGCTCCGTAGAAATTCCTGAACAGGATTTCTGGTTATTCGACGACGAGATTGTCGCACTGTTGAATTTCAACGTGGACGGTTCTTTCAAGGATCAAGAGCTGGCCGACAGCGCAGACCTACCGAAATACCTGCACTGGCGCGACCTTGGACTATCGGAGGCAGTACCATTCGGTGACTACGGAATCGAACGGTAAGCGTGTCGACATAGGTGACACGCTCAGGGATCTACGCAAGGCGGCCGGTCTCTCTGGCGAGAGACTGGCCGCTCGCTGCGCCATGTCTCAGACGAAAATAAGCCGGATCGAGCGAAAAAAGACGATCCCAACGGTCGTCGACGTGGAGCGAATCCTCAAAGCCCTTGAGGTGCCGCCGGGGCTCGCGAAGGACTTGTTGATCCTCGCCAGACGCGCGAACGTCGAACATGCGTCTCTACGCGCGTTGGCTGAAGTCGGATTGTGGCGCAGGCAGGCCGAACTGAAGGCAATCACCGAATCGTGCACGATACAGCGTGAATTCTTACCGGCGATCCCGAGCGACCTTCTGCAGACTGCGGAGTACGCCCGTGCGGTGCTGACGCCAGCCATCGAGAGCAGTCCGGCCCGAAACATCGACAAAACCGTGGCCGCCCGCCTCGACGGACAGTCAGTACTCAGCGACATCAGCAGGAGATTCATCTTCTTGCTCACGGAGCAAGCCGTGCGGTGGCGGCGCGCCAGCCGATCAGCGATGGCACATCAGTGCGATCACATGGCCCACCTGACCGAGCGGCCGAACATAGATATTGCGATCATCCCGGTTAGCACCGAGGTTCACAAGGCACCACTGAATACGTTCGTGGTGTACGACGACCGACTAGTCCTGGCGGAGAATTTTTCCGGAGACATAGTTCTTCGAGACCCCAAGGATATTGCTCACCATCGCGACCTGTTCGACTTCTTCTACAGTCGCGCGTTGACCAACGACAGGGCGCGAGCGTTCCTGCTCACGGTACGGGACGAGTTTATGTGACTGCGTGACTAGAACTCGCATGGCCACCATATCGCTGGCTATCGTCATTTCCAATGATGTGGAGGTGATGGCATGTTCCTGTCCAACGGTGACACCGAAGACCCGCAAAAAGATGAGGATCAGCACGTCAAGGATGTCAAGACGCGGACCGGCGCGTCATGACCGGGGCCACCGTCGACAAGGTCGCGGCCATGTTCACCGCGTTCAGCAGTGGGGCACGCGGTACCGCGCTCAAGAAGCTCACCAAAGGCGACATCTATGGCTGGACCCTGGCAAACGCCCGATCCGATGTGTACGCAAAAGCGGCCGAACTGGTGCGCGTGCTTTCGGTCACCGATGCGGTGGCCGAGATGATGAAACGGACCGCTGCCGCACATGTGCGCACACCGCCGTTCCTGAACTTCGACGCGGCCGGTGTGCTGTACGTGACCGCGCGGGCGTGGCAGTTCTGCGCCCGCGAGCTCGATCCGGCCCTGCCGGAGGTCGCCCCATCATGGGACTGACGCTCGACGACAACGACATCGTCGCCGTCCTGACCGCCGTCGGCTATCAGTTGCGGCGAACACGGCTGGCGCGCGGGTGGCTCATGAGAGACCTGGCCGAACGGATCGACATGTCGATGTCCGTACTGTGCCGACTGGAGTTGGCCAGACGGGAGCCCAGCACTCGAAATCTGATCATGATCGCCGGCGCGCTGGGTGTGCGGCCCAGCGACATGCTGCGCGTCGCCGAGGACGAAGCGTTCCCGCTCGGCCGCACGCCGTGGCCCGGATAGCTGACTACCCGGGTACGGTGATCGCCGTGTTGCCCACCACGACTTTCGCACTGGACCGGCGGATCGCGACCGAGCAGGCCGAGCGGCGTGTGCCCTCCCTGGTGGCCGCCGTCGTGCGGGACGGCGTGCCGGTGTGGCTCGGCGCGCGCGGCGACGTCGCGGGTGAGGCGGCCGACACGCAGTACCGGATCGGGTCCATCACGAAGACGTTCGTGGCCGTGGAGATCATGCGGCTGCGTGACGAGGGCCTGCTCCGGCTGACCGACCAGCTCGACGCGCACGTGTCCGGCACCGCGTTCGGCGACCGCACGATCGCGCAACTGCTCGCGCACGCGTCCGGCATCACGGCCGAACCACCCGGTGAGTGGTGGGAACGCACGCCCGGCAAGGACTGGACCGACATCGCCGAGGCGACCGGACCGGAAACGGTACGCACGCGGGCGGGCCGCCGGTTCCACTACTCCAACCTCGGGTACGCCGCCCTCGGCGCGGTGATCGCCCGGCTGCGCGGCACCGACTGGTGGACCGCAGTGCACACCGGCGTCGCCCAGCCCCTCGGCATGACCCGGACCGCACCGCAGCCCACCGCGCCGCACGCCACCGGCTGGGCCGTCCACCCGTGGGCCGACGTGCTGCTGCCCGAACCGGCGCACGACGCGAAGGGCATGGCGCCCGCGGGCCAGCTGTGGTCAACCGCGACGGACCTGGCCCGCTGGACCGCGTTCCTGGGCGGGGACACCGGCCGCGTCCTCGCCGCCGACACCGTCGCGGAGATGCGCGAGCCCACCGTCGTCGAGGACGGCGACACCTGGACCGGTGGCTACAGCCTCGGCCTCCAACTGTTGCGCGACCGCGGCCGCAGGCTGGCCGGGCACACCGGTTCGATGCCCGGTTTCCTCGCGGCCGTGTGGGTGAATCCGGCGGACGGCACCGGTGCCGTGGTATTGGCCAACACCACGTCCGGAGCGGCCATTCCGACGGTGGCCGCCGATTTGATCGACATCGTCACCACGTACGAGCCGAGACTGCCGGCGGAATGGTCGCCGATGTCCGATGTAGACCACGATGTCCTCGCACTTACCGGACCGTGGTATTGGGGCCCGACGCCGTTCGTATTGCGATTGAAGGCAGGTAACTGGCTCGAACTGCGACCACTCGCGGGCAACGGGCGGGGATCGCGGTTCCGGCCGAAGGGTGACGGCACGTGGACCGGTCTGGACGACTACTTCGCCGACGAGACACTGCGCGTGGTGCGACGACCGGACGGGTCCGTCAGCCATCTGGACCTGAACACGTTCGTGCTGACCCGGGAACCGTACGACCCGTCGGCGCCGATTCCGGGTGACGTGGACTCGTCCGGCTGGCGCTGACCAATACCGCGGTTCTACGCACGGTGGCTGTCCCACTGGTATGGCCGAGTGACACCGCACCGGAACGCTTTCGGGTGACTGTGGACGATTGACGCACGATGCTAGCGTCGCTGACGACGGCAACCGCACAACGAATTCGACGCCAGCGGGGCGACCATTCTCGGGCATTTCACAATAGCCCGAACTACCCGATTGTAGAATTCACTTCTCGAACGGTGGTGTGCGCAGTGACGCAGTCGGTACACGATGCGGAACAACAGCAGCTGAGCCTCGGCACGGCAGCTGCCCGGAATCTCTCCACCACGACCAAGACGCCACCGCAGATGCAGGGCATCACGACGCGGTGGCTGCTGCGCATCCTGCCGTGGGTGCAGGTCGGCGGTGGCACGTACCGCGTGAACCGGCGGTTGCGGCATACCGCGGGGAACGGCCGCGTGGCGTTCGGGAACATCGGCGACGAGGTGCAGATCGTCGCGCCGACGCTGACCGAACTGCCCGCGCTGTCCCGCGTCACCGACCCCGACCTGCTGACCGCGATCGCCGGCCAGTTCACCCAGTCGACGCACGAACCCGGCGACGTGATCACGCGGCACGGCGAGACCGCCGACGGGCTGATCCTCATCGCGCACGGCAAGGTGAGCACCACCCGGCCCGGCAAGTACGGCGACCGCACGACGACCGGCACGCTCGCCGACGGCGACCACCTGGGCCATTTCGCGCTCGCCAACGGGCAGAACACGTGGCCGTCCACTGCGACGGCACTCACCCCGACCATCACGCTCACGCTGAGCCGGGAAACGTGGGACCGGCTGGTCGCGGCGCACCCGGAACTCACCGCGTCCGTGCGGCACCACACCAGCAGCAAGGCGGCGCGCCAGAACGCGCACGGCGAGGCGGCCATCCACCTGGCGTCCGGCCACGAGGGCGAGCCGGTCCTGGACGGCACGTACGTCGACTACGAACTGTCCCCCCGGGAGTACGAACTCTCGCTGGCCCAGACCATCCTGCGGGTCCACACCCGGGTGGCCGACCTGTACAACCAGCCGCACAACCAGACCGAGCACCAGTTGCGGCTGACGATCGAGGCACTGCGCGAACGCCAGGAACACGAACTGGTCAACAACCCGGACTTCGGTCTGCTGCACAACGCCGACCTGGCGCAGCGCATCCCGACGCGATCCGGCCCACCGACACCGGACGACATGGACGAGCTGCTGGCCGCCGTGTGGAAGGACCCGGGTTTCCTGATCGCGCACCCGAAGGCGATCGCGGCGTTCGGTCAGGAGTGCAGCAGGCGCGGCCTCTACCCGACAGCCGTGGACCTGGGCGGCCACAAGATCCCGGCGTGGCGCGGCGTGCCGCTGTTGCCGTGCAACAAGATCCCGATCACCGACGGCCACACCACGGCGATCATGGCGCTGCGCGTGGGCGAGCAGAGCCAGGGGGTCGTCGGCCTGCACCAGACCGGGCTGCCCGACGAGTACGAGCCGGGCCTGTCCGTGCGGTTCATGAACATCAACGAACAGGCCGTCATCTCCTACCTGGTCACGGCTTACTACTCGGCGGCGATCCTGGTGCCGGACGCGCTGGCCGTACTGGAGCACGTCGAACTCGGCCGTGGCGATGACTAGCACCGAGGAGCGGACGCTCACCAGCCTGGCGACGGCGGCGGCGCGGAACCTCGCCACGACGACGAAGACGCCGCCGCAGATGCAGGCGGTCACGCCGAGGTGGCTGCTGCGGGCGCTGCCGTGGGTGGACGTCAGCGGCGGCACGTACCGGGTGAACCGACGGCTCACCTACCGGATCGGCACCGGCAAGGTCTCGTTCACGGTGAGCGGCGACGACGTGCGCGTCATCGCGCCGACCCTGGCCGAACTGCCCGGCCTGCGCCACGTCGACCCGGCGGTCCTGGAGGCGGTGGCCGCGCGGTTCACCCAGGTCGCCTACCGGGCGGGTGAGGTCATCACGCGGCACGCCGAACCGGCCGACCAGCTGATCCTCATCGCGCACGGCAAGGTCACCACGACCAGACCGGGGAAGTACGGTGACTCGGCCACCGTGGCCACGCTGGCCGACGGCGCCCACCTGACGGCCGACGGCACGTGGCCGACGACGGCGACGGCCGTGACCCCGACGATCACGCTGGTCCTCCCCCGCGCGACGCTGACCGAGCTGTGCCCCGACGACCCGGAACCCGCGCCGCCGCACCACAACAAGCACGGCGAGGCCAGCATCCACCTCAGCGCGGGCCACGTCGGCGAACCGGCGATCACCGGCACGTTCGTGGACTACGAACTGCGGCCCCGCGAGTACGAACTCTCGTTGGCCCAGACGGTCCTGCGCATCCACACCCGCGTCGCCGACCTGTACAACCAGCCGCACGACCAGACCGAGCACCAGTTGCGGCTGACCGTCGCGGCACTGCGCGAACGCCAGGAGCACGAGCTGCTCAACAACCCGGACTTCGGCCTGCTGCACAACGCCGACCTCAACCAGCGGGTGCCCACCAGGTCCGGGCCGCCGACTCCGGACGACATGGACGCGCTGCTCACCCGGCGCCGCAAGACCCAGTTCTTCCTGGCACCTCCCCGGGCGATCGCCGCGTTCGGCCGGGAGTGCAACGCGCGCGGCATCTACCCGAGCGAGACCGAGTTCGACGGGAAGGTGGT